>JAADID010000043.1 GCA_013151505.1 Chlorobiota bacterium
AGGTGGGTTAACCCCGCGTTAGAAAATCTTATTCCGAGGCCTCGGAATTTAGATTTTCTTATGCGAATTGTCATTTTAATAATTTCATAATCAATAAATTGGAGGTCAATATATCTAATAACAGTTTTATACATTCATTTTAAATGACAATTTTGGGTTAAGAATAAGGTTTTTTATCTACCACCATTCACATTATTTTTCAAACACAAAAAACCTGTCCGGCAGTTGACGGATAAAATTTAGCCTTTTTCATAGATTTAACAAACGCTTACCGGAATATCCCGTATTTTTGCCGGGAAATTCTGAAAATAATGGTCTTTCTAAAAATATTACTTATTGCCATCGTGATCATGGCTTTTGCCTTTGCGGGCTTTGCCGTCAAGATGTTTTTCAAAAAGGACGGAGAATTCAAAAAACAATGTTCTTCAGTCAATCCGAAAACCGGACAACCTTTCGGGTGTGTTTGTGGCGGCGAGAGTGAAGAAAAATGCAAGAATAAAGAAAAAGTAAACGAGCTGAAGATCAAAATTCAGGAACTGAAAACCGGGTGATCAGACCCTGATTTTACTCCTCCGTACTGTAAATCCGCAAGAGCTTGATTCCCGCATTGCGACATGACACATAAATGGATAGCGCCAATTTGATTTTCATTAGTTGTTCATCCGGATTTCCGCCTGACCAGACGGGCAGGTGCTATCCGAAAGAGCGTAGGCAAGGAGAGTTTGAATCTATCTTTCCTTGATCTTCTCAATAATTATCTCATCTCCCGAACAGCCCTCTTTATCTTTTCTCCAGACTACTTTCACTTTGAGTGGGAATTCGGCTGTTTTCAAATCCAGTTTGCTATCGGCGGGCAACTCATAAAACCGGTAAGTCTCTTTCCCGATATCAATAAACCATCCCCCGCAACAGGCACACATCCGTAAATCATAGCCCGTGATTGTGGCTTTTTGAAATCCTTGATTTTCTGGTTTCAAACAGGAAGCAAAAAACAATCCCGATAAAAAGACGATAAGTACGAGTTTTTTCATTGAAATAACTGTTATATTACTACAGCTTGCAAGAATTGGGCCGAAGTTACACCTGCTGCACAATTCGGAGGTGTTGAATTTGACAACCGTTTTAAGGATTGCTCCAAAGAAGTTCCTCCGGCACAAATCCAATCAAGCGCGCAGATTGCGTCCGGATTGCATCTGCCCGGCAGAACCCGCCGGACGGGAATCCGGACGAACAATTCAATACGGAAATTAATAATTCGTTTCCTGAATCTCAAAATAGGACTGCGGATGCAGGCAGGCCGGACAGGTCTTGGGCGCTTTTTTGCCTTCGTGCAGGTAACCGCAGTTGCGGCACTTCCAGACGAGAACGCCATCCCTTTCAAACACTTTCCCTTCTTCCAGGTTGCTATACAGCTTACGGTATCTTTCTTCGTGGGCTTTTTCCACTCTGGCGATCATACGGAAAGCCACGGCAACATCCTTAAAGCCTTCTTCTTCCGCAATATCGGCAAACATGGGATACAGTTCCGTCCACTCTTCATTTTCCCCTTCGGCGGCAGCTTTCAGGTTTTCCAACGTTGTGCCGATGATGCCTGCCGGATAGGTGGCGGTAATTTCTACCGGGCCGCCTTCCAGAAATTTAAAAAATCGCTTGGCATGTTCCTTTTCATTCAGTGCCGTTTCGGCAAAAATGGCTGATATCTGTTCAAGACCCTCTTTTTTGGCCTGTTTGGAAAAATAATCATAACGCATCCTTGCCTGCGACTCGCCGGCAAATGCTTTCAGTAAATTTTGTTCTGTTTTGGTTCCTTTGATACTTTTCATAATCTTTTAATTTAAATGATTGTATAACTAATTTAATTTCTGGTAAAGTCTTCTTTTCCTGCTCCGCATATCGGGCATGCCCAGTCGTCGGGAAGGTCCTCAAACGGAGTTCCGGGAGGAATACCGTTATCAGGATCTCCCTCTTCGGGATCATATTCATAACCACATAAGTCACAGGTGTATGTATCCATTTGTTTGTCTTTTTCTTCCTGTTTTTTTTCTTCTTCTTTTTTAATATACGTAGGAGCATTTTTCGGAGCAACACCTTTTTTCACTGCATGATACCAGGCATAGGTCAGCGGATCACCGTCTTTGTCAAGCAATTCGTTTTCCACAAGCCGGCCGATAAAAATCACATGGGTGTCCAGCGTGATCTCCTGCTCCACTTCACACTCAAACCAGGCTATGCATTCGTCCGTTACGATGGGGACGCCCGTCCGGCCCGTAATGTATTTCGTATCCTTAAACTTATCGGTATCCGCGCTGCTGTGATAGCCAAATCGTCCGATGATTTCACGGCTGCAATCCTGTTTCAGTATGGAAACGGCAAATGCTTTGCTCTGCCTGATGATGTCAACCGTATAGTTGTTTTTGCTGCAACTGATGGCAAACCTGGGCGGGTCAGCCGTTACCTGGAATGCTGTATTGGCTACATATCCGCTTAATTTATCATCAAACGCCGATGAGATAATGTACAAACCATAAGTGATCTTAAAAAATGCTTCAATATTCATGATCTATCTTTTTTTATTTTTGAATTTACCGGTGAGTTTGATCTTTATGTCTTCCAGTTCAAAATCCGGAATGGGTTTCGTCTTTAAATAATTCCTTACCATATCATGGAGTTTATCATCAAAATAATCTTCAATCCGGTTATTTTCCCTGTTATACAAATGATGGTGTTTTTCCAGTACGGCATCAAAACGCATGACATCCCCCGGAATGTAAACCCTGTTAATAACCCCGTTTTCAATGAAAGTATCCAGAATATGATAAATGGAACTTGCCGAAATATTCGAATATTTCTTTCTCACTTTCCGGATCAGTAATTCTGCCGTGGGATGGTTACTGCCATCCAGCGCCAGCAAAACTGCGACCCGCTGAGGTGTTACCCGTAATCCTGCCTTTCGCAAACGTTCTTCGGCTTCTTTTTTTGTCATATCCTGATACAATCCTTTCTCGGAATCATTCCTATTTAGGAACAAGACAAAATTACGTAACAATTGCCGTTCCCTGACAAATTATTCCCGGAATTTAAAGCCTGCGGTTCAATTTATATTTATTCCAGATAACAGGTTATATATCGTTCGGATGGAAGTGATTTTTACCTCAAATCGAAATAAGCAAAAGAGTTTGGTTGTTGGAGAGGACTCCAACAGTGTGTGGTTGTTGGAGAGGACTCCAACAACAGGATATCAACCCGGGTAGTTTCATTCCCGCATGGTCGAAAACCCTGAACAGTGGTTATGTACCGGGGGGATTCCTTACCGCTTCGTTTCCTTACTGATGACATATATATTTAATACGCTTTAACATAGTAGTTTATGTTTTTATTGACGGATAGAGCCAGATTGAATTTGAAACTATAAATCCCTGCCCTAAAGGGCA
>JAADID010000039.1:0-368 GCA_013151505.1 Chlorobiota bacterium
GTATAATTTTCAGGTGCAGTCGAAAGCATGGGGCGGGATCACCAGCGGACGTGGAAACAGCAACGAATTAATTGACAGTGTTTATAAAAAGCTCGGTTTCGATCATGTGGCAACGTCAGATTATCAAAAGATCAATCTTTACGGTTCTGATAAACCTTCCTTTATTCCAACTTACGAACATGGCTACAACCTTTTCAAAGTGCATCAGGTATGCATCGGCGCCAAACATATTCTATGGATTGACCATGTGTTATTCCAAACGTTGAGCATGAAACAATGGATCATTGACCAATTGAATAAAGATTGTGAAATTGTCGCCCTTGCGCATCCGAAACTTCGTGACGGGTACATGCCCGATGAGATGAAAT
>JAADID010000039.1:439-4312 GCA_013151505.1 Chlorobiota bacterium
TCATCCGGCCAGATTGCCTGGATACTGGGAGACGATGATGCGCATGATGTGTTGAACAGCAATGAAGTGGGCCGGACATTCACCGTTATCAACTCACCTACCCTGAACCGCGAAGATATCATCAACAGCTTGAAATCGGGAAATGCTTACGGTGTTGATTTTTATCCGAAAAGGGATGTCCCCTTAAGCGAAAGGATTGAACGGATTAAGCATGTGCCTGTGGTACAAGCGGTAAAACTATCCGGCAACAAACTGAGTGTTGCCATTGATCAAAAAGCGGAGATCATTAATTTTATCGGGCAGGATGGTGTTCTTCGTAAAGCGGTACGTGATACCGCCTCGGCAACGTATATGATTAAAAAAAATGATACTTATATGAGGGTTGAATTCAGGTATCCCGACGGGACAACCATTTTTTTGAATCCCATTGTTCGTTATGACGGCGATGAACCCGTATCATTACTGAAAGCCGAAGTAAATGAAACGGCCACTTTAAACCTAAGAATTGTTTATTTCTTAATTTTCCTGACTTTTGCTTATCTTTTGGCCCGAAAAACCAAAAAATCAAATAAAAAGTAAATGTTTCCGAATCAAAGTAAATATAACCGTTATCTGATCATTCTCATCGTGGTTTCAACAGCCATCAGGATGTTCATTGCCGGTACCGTTGAGTTGGGGAACGATGAAGTATATTACCGTCTTTATGCTTTGTACCCGGACTGGTCGCATTTTGACCATCCGCTGATGGTGGGACTGGTCATCCAGCTTTTCAGTCTGAATCTTTTGCTGCACAGCGAATTTTTTCTCCGACTGGGAGCGATCGTGATCGGGGTTGTAAATATCTGGCTGATGTTCCGGATCGGAAAAACCATTAAAGATGAAAGGACAGGTTTTTACGCTGCTTTTTTATATGTGACTTCCATTTATGCAAGTATCATTTCGGGAACATTCATCTTGCCCGATACCCCCCAGGGTTTGTTCTGGCTTTTAAGCATTTACATAATCCTCTATATTCTCCCCCATGAACCTGCGGAGAAAAATGTTAAATACCTTTTCCCTTTACTGGGCCTTACCCTGGGCCTGGGTATTTTATCTAAATATACCACCGTTTTTTTGTGGCTCGGCATTTTTCTTTACTTCTCGTTTTACCGGAGGGACTGGTTAAAAAGTAAATATGTTTACCTGGCATTGACTATTACCCTCATTTGTATTCTTCCCATAATGTTCTGGAATATTAAATATGACTTTATAAGTTTTGCTTTTCAGGGCGGACGGGTAGCCGAAGGGAGTTTTCAGTTTCATCCCGAATTTTTCTTCAGGGAGATTCTGGGAGAAGTCTTTTACAACAATCCGGTGAACTTTGTCCTGATCGTTATTGCTGTGATTGCTGTGATTTCGGAGAAGCTTTTACTGAAAATATGCTGTATTCGTCTGATCATATTAACGACTATACCGTTGATAGTTACTATGTTGCTGGTTTCCCTTTTCAGAAGTACTTTACCTCACTGGTCGGCTCCGGCTTATACCACGCTGCTTTTATTGGCGGCCGGCTGGCTGGATCAGAAAAAATCCGGCAGAATACAACAATTCTGGCTTTCGGCTTCTGCCCTTGTTTTTCTTGCCATCATCATATTGGGTTATATTCAGGTTCAATACGGACTGATCATTAAAGATAAAAGCGCTGATTACACCCGCATCGGTTCCAATGATCCGTCCCTTGATATGTATGGATTTAAACAGGTGGGGAGCGCATTTGAAGAACTGGTGGTTCAGGATAGGAAATCAGGAGTTATGCCCGAAGATGCTGTTCTTGTTGGTGACAACTGGTTTCCGTTGGCTAACTATGATTATTATGCCGCATCACCGCTCGGAATGCAGACTTACGGCATTGGAGATTTAAACCATATTCACAAATACGCCTGGATAAACCGGGAACATGGCGGTTTGAAAAAAGGTATGAGTGCCTACTATATTACCGACAGCCGCTATTATCATCCGCCTGACATGAAGTTCAAAGCCGCATTTGAAACCGTTGAACCGGCAGATACCATTCAAATATATCGCGGTGGAAAAGTCGTAAAACGCGCTTTTGTATTCCGTTTAAAAAATCTGGAACAAGTGCCTGAAGACCCGCTTTCGGGTAAAAAATAAAGCCTTTACAAAACAGCATCCCATGAAGTTTTGTAAAGGCCTTCCGGTTATTTTTCAATAATTATAGTTCCCGGTGTTTGTTATCGCACAAATATCCCTTTTCGCTGTGGCGGCACATACACCAGGCCACCAGCCGGGTTTCGTCAATGACCACTTTTTGGGGTATGAAAGCTGTTCCCCTGTGTGAGCCGTCACAGAACGGTTGTTTTGCGGTTCGGCCACAGGCGCACCAAAAATAGGTGCCCGGTTCCATCACCATTTTCAGGGAACTTTTTTGTGCTATAACAGGCTTCTCCGGGCTTTCCATGGTTAAACCATTTTTGCGGGGTCAACCCATTCGGCGAATTCTTCATCTGTAACATATCCCAGTTCCAGAGCAGCTTCACGCAGGGTTTTCCCTTCTTTGTGCGCTTTTTTGGCAATCTCGGCTGCTTTTTCGTAGCCAATGTGCGTATTGAGGGCTGTAACCAGCATCAGGGAGTTTTCCAGGTTTTCCTTGATAGCGGTATGGTTCGGCTCAATGCCCACTACTGCATTTTTGGTAAACGAAACACAGGCATCGCCCAGCAACCGTGCCGACTGGAGGAAATTGGCGATCATCACCGGTTTGAAAACATTCAACTGGAAATGACCCTGCATGCCACCGACATTAATAGTCACATCATTGCCGATCACCTGGGCGCAAACCATGGAGAGCGCTTCGTTCTGTGTCGGGTTCACTTTGCCCGGCATGATGGAAGAACCGGGCTCATTGGCAGGCAATTGGATCTCACCGATGCTGCACCGCGGACCCGAGGCCATGAAACGGATGTTGTTGGCAATATGCATCAGCGCAACAGCCAGTGTTTTCAGGGCACCTGACGATTCAACGATGGCATCGTGAGCCGACAATGCTTCAAATTTGTTTTCGGCGGTCCTGAACGGATAGCCGGTGAGTTCGGCAATTTTTTCAGCCACTTTTTCGGCGTATCCTTTGGGAGTATTCAGTCCGGTGCCTACTGCCGTACCGCCCAGTGCCAGTTCGGTCAGATGATCAAGTGTGGCTTTCAGCGCTTTCAGCCCGTGGTCAAGCTGTGAAACATAGCCCGAAAATTCCTGTCCAAGTGTAAGGGGAGTGGCATCCATCAGGTGGGTACGGCCTGTTTTTACGATGTCTTTGAACTCTTCCGCCTTTTTAGCCAACGCATCCCTCAACATTTCCACTCCGGGAATGGTGGTTTCCACCAGCATTTTATAAGCCGCAATGTGCATGGCTGTGGGGAATGTGTCGTTTGAACGACTGCGACTTGTTCACATCGTCATTGGGGTGGAGAAACTTCTTGCTGTCGGTGAGTTTTCCCCCGTGGATCACATGTCCGCGATTGGCGATGACCTCGTTCATGTTCATGTTCGACTGTGTCCCCGATCCGGTCTGCCAGATGACCAGCGGGAAGTTGTCGTTCAACTTGCCTTTCAGTATTTCGTCGCATACTTTAGCGATCATTTCGGCTTTTTCCTGCGCCAGTACGCCGAGTTCGGCGTTTGTCAGTGCGGCGCCTTTTTTCAGATAGGCGAAAGCTTCGATGATCTCATGCGGCATGGAAGCTTCAGGGCCAATTTTGAAATTCATTTTCGAACGCTGGGTCTGGGCTCCCCAGTATTTGTCGGCAGGCACCTTTACTTCGCCCATGGTGTCGTGTTCTATTCTGTATTCCATGATCTTTTTTATTAATTGTTAATGGT
>JAADID010000326.1 GCA_013151505.1 Chlorobiota bacterium
AATCAAATAGGCTTTAGCCATTAATATGTCATGTTGCAATGCGGGCCCTTGTTTCAGGGTCTCTTTACTCCTAATGACAAATCTGGGTTAAAACAATTCAACCTTTTCCCGGTAAATGACGTTCCTGTCCTTCAATCCTTCCAGGATGAATAAAACATGATTCTCATTTTTCCCAAGCATTTCCGGGACAGTAATTCCGGTTTCCCTGAAATGCTCTTCCGCAATCAACCGCGCGGCCATAGCAGCCGAATATCCCGTAGTGCGTGCCATGGAATGAATCCCTGACGCCGGATCATATTCATCATGCAGGTCATACCGGTAACGGATATTTTTTCCATCCTTTTCACCTTCAACCACAATGCGCATGACCGTAATATCGGCTTCATCTTTATCAAGTTTCCATTGCCGGAACAGCAGACGGGCTGTCACTTCCATCGGAGATATCTGCCGACCGTCAAAGTCCAGTTTTCCGGTATCAAAAAACCCGTTTTCAGCCAGCAATCCGATTTTTCGGGCATAGCCGGGATACCGGAGGGTTTTTTCTTTCATATTCCGTGCTTTGATGGTAAACAATAACGAACGCAGCCCGTCGCTGTTGAAAGCTTCCAGGGTACCGATCCCGTCAAATTCAAGATGCTCTATCTCTGTTAGTGGCGGTTTGGTGACTATTTCTCCGTTTTCCACCAGCCGGGCAGGACGGGTATATTCTTCCAGGACATCAAGCGGAGAAAATACTGCTTTATATTCCCAGGGCAACTGCCTTACTTTGGGAAGACCGCCAACAAATATCTCCACATTGTTCACTCTGTCCATTTTCGAGGCGGCATATCCCGTCAATAAATTGCTCATACCGGGCGCCACGCCCATATCGGCGATCACCCTGACTTTTTTTTGCTTTGCAAGTTCGGACAATCCGAAAACATCCTCCGGGTAAAAAGCAATGTCCACAACATCTTTTCCTGCCTCAATACAACGTTTCAGGGTTTCATATCCCATAAACCCCGGCACGGCGTTGACGATCAGGTCAAAATCAGCAAGCAGGGCCGACAGTTCATTTTCATCGGCAAGGTCTGCCTGTATTTTCCTTATCCTGTCATCATTTAAACGGTCCAGGGCATCCCTGCTGATATCCGCAACCGACACCTTCAGGCCACTGTCTTTTGCAAGGTCGAGGGCAATGGGGCCGCCTACCAGTCCGCCACCCAGAATAAGTACATTTCTATTCGTCATGATATTGTTTTTTTCAAATTCTTACACAATTTTCTTCTTTTCCATTTCCGAAAGGACCACACCGGCAATGATTACGATCATTCCGGCAATTTTCATCGCGGTGAATGTTTCCCGAAGCATAAAATAAGCAAATATGGCAGCAAAAACCGGAACCATATTGGCATAAAAATTCGCCTTGCTTATGCCGATCTCCCGCACCACATAAGTAAACAGGACAAAAGCAAACGATGAAGCAAATACGCCGAGGGAGATCAATGAAACAATAGCCCCTGCATCCGGCCTGGCGCTTAAAAAACTGTTTAGATCAAAATAAAGAAACCAGGGCAGGAAATAAACTGCTCCGATGAGGTTTTGCCAGGCGATGATGGTAAAAGGATGATATTTGAAGGAGAGCTTCTTCAGGAAAACAATATAAGCAACGGCTGAAAAGACTCCCAGGAAAAGAAAGGCAATACCGGCAGGAGCTGCCGTAAAACCGGTGTTCAGGTTGAACACGATCATTCCGATACCGGCAAATGAAACAAAAACCCCGAGAATGTTGATCCGGTTTAACCGTTCGCCAAACACTTTATAAGCCACAATGGGCGTAAATACAGGAATGGTGGCAATGATAAACGCGCTGACCGAAGCGGAAACCAGCTTTAACCCGTAACTTTCCCCGATAAAATAAATAAAAGGATTGAAAAAGCTGCTGAGCAGGAACAACGGGATGTCTTCTTTTTTTATTCTTTCGCGGGGACCTGCAATCCAAATGATGAGGAACAGCACAACCGATGAAATCAATATCCGAAGAAAAACCGTTGTCAGCGGTTTGTAGTATTCAAATACAATTTTTGTAAGCACATAGGAAACGCCCCAGAAAAGGGCCACGAAAAAGGCTGCAATATGGACCTTTGCCCGCTCCACCGGTCAGGACCTGTCTTCTTCGTTCAACACACGGGTGTAATGTTTCAGACTTCGCAGAACAAGTGCAATCAAAAGAGTAGCCAGCAGGGCAATGTGCCAGGGTGTGTTCCATTCAAATTGCCCGCTGCAGAAATACCTGCGCAAATCATCAATAAAGGTAAACCCGACAACCGTAGCGAGCAGGCCCGAATATTCACGGCGCAAGATGCTTTTTGCTGAAAACGGCACGGTGTTCTTTTTATATTTTCCGAAACCGGGAAGGAAAGCAGGGGTCTGCGAAGCCCACTCCATGTAATCATCCCCGAATTTACGTTCAAGAAACCTTTCTTCGGCATACATGATGCGTTCATAATACAACCAGAATAAAAGGCTGACAACAATGACAAACCAAAAGTTAAAAGTGTAAAGCACGATCCCGATCCACATCAGGTAATTACCGAGGTAGAGCGGATGCCTTACCATTGAATAAATACCAGTCGTGTTCAGCGATTCGGCCACCTGACCTTCTTTGGTGTTTCGTCCCGATGTCCCTTTGGGTGTTGTGGCAATGGCAATGGCCCGGATGACAAAGCCAAGCGCACTCAGAAAAACGGAAAACACCGTCAGTAAAAACTGCGACTGCTCATCCAGCGAATTGTCTTTTGTGAAATAAACCACCGGAATGGCAGCAATAAACAAGATCACGGGAATCTGCCCGCGGTAACGAAATAAAGTATTTCCCGATTTTTCAAATGAATTGATCAGTGCCATTGAAACAAATTAAATAACCCCCGCAAATGTATTGAAAATAAAGATTATTTCTTAGAGGCTGTTTTCAGAATTTCAAACGAAAGCTTATGGTCTCATTTCTGAATTCTGAAATCTGATTCCTGATTCCTAATTTCTGATTTCTGATTTCCTCCCCCATCTAACATTTATTTAATCAACAAATTGTAACATATTAACACTTCTTGCGTAAAAACAAATTAACTACAAACAACTAAAAACATGACGTTGGACATTACACTTCAGCAAAACACGCTGGACCCTACGAAAGTCGAGCTGGTCAGGAGGCAAAAAAAGAGCAAATTATTGCTCTATCTCGCTTTTGTGTTTCTTGGTTGGAGCTACGGTAGTTTTGGCAAGATAGGCATGCAAACCGTTTATTATGTTCTGCCGTTGTTCGCCATTTCAAATATCTGGATCACCAAACGGACGCAAGAATTTGATGTATATTCGGGAATGGCTATCGTAGGTGTTTTTATCTGGGC
>JAADID010000105.1 GCA_013151505.1 Chlorobiota bacterium
AGATTTTCTAACGCGGGGTTAACCCAGATACTTCCCGCATCCCAACGCACTTGTCATTAGTTCATGCTTCCTAATGACAAATCTGGGTTAATTTATCCTATTAGTTGTTCAGGATTCCCACGGAATGGGCTATCCCCCTGCATGTGCTTTGCGAGCACCATTCCTCGGAAATAAACGTTAAATGGGGTTTCCGGTTTCAATTGGTTATTTTCTGTTTTACAGGTTTCAGTATAACAATAGAGCAATAGAACTATTAAACAATCAATCCGACGAACTTTTCATCAATCGTATTCGTTATTCATCACTCCTTTATGCTATTATACACCTTTTAACCCTAACATATTAGCTCCTGGCTCTTGGTTTTTGGCTCTTGTCTCTTAAATTACAAACCGCCAGATCAGCTTGGCCTGGATGGTGGTATATTCCAGTGTGAAATGATGTGCGAGGGTATCATATCCCTGGTTGACGACGAAATAAATAGAAATTGGTTCCGGGTGTCGGTATCCAGTTAACCCGGAAATTGAACAGGATAACATTGTCTTCGTTATTCCATTGCCCGTACAATGATCCGAAAAGGTCGGGGTTGATGGCGAAATCGGCACGACCGCCGACTTCATGGACTACAAAATCACCTTCCGGCAGGCGGATATCATTTTGCGCATAACTGGCGCTGAATTTGATAAAGCGGTTGGTCTGCCATGTCAGTTGGCCTTCATATACATTCCGTGTACCATTGAAAAAACCTCCCCAGTTGAAAAAAACCGACCCGTAAACTTTCCTGCCTTCAAATGTCTCTAACTGGAGCTCCCAGTCAGTGTACCAGTATTCGCCGGTGGGAATAACCACGCCGTCATGGATTTCAAAGTCTTCGAGAAGGTTTTCCGCTTTGCGCTGTATATTGAACTCAAATACTTCCCCACTTTTGGTAACAAACCCCAAAGGCCTGAATTCGGACCATAACGATTGCAACTTATGCGTATCGTCATAAATATAATAGTTGAAATCGAAGGGTTTGAAAATAAACTGTCTGATAAACCCGATCTTTTTTATTCGCGGTTTGATCCTGAAATCGGCATTAAACATCTGGTAGTTTCGTCGGCGCATAAATCCCACTTCGGGATTAAACCCGGTTTCAGCCCTGTCCCAGATGGCGGAAAAGTCAATAAAATCGTTGGGATAATCGACAAAAATACGACTGGCAACTCCAGTTTTTTTATCAAAATCAGAAGTGTAGCTTTGTGAGATGGCTCCGCCGAATGAAATATTCTTGTCCCCCCTGAAATGTGAATTGTAATAGGTAAAGTCAGCCCCATAAGTATAATTCTGACGCCCGGGTTCAATCTTGCTTACGGCAATGATACCGACGCTTGATTCTTTCAGGATGTCCTGTTTCCACCTGACGACCGAGTAATTGGTGGTTGGGAGGGTGTCTTTTGAAGCTGTTTGCAGGCTCATTACCCCCAGGTTTGTATTACCCGCTTTCCCCATCAGGCGGACGCCGCCGTAGATGGGAATGATATGCCGGTCGGGTGCCAGCCCTATCCGTCTCGAATAGAAAGGTTGCATACTGCGTCCCAGCCCGAAATTAAAATAGTCTTTCCCTTCGAGAAAAAACTCCCGTTTTTCCGGGTAATAAAGTGAAAAGCGGGTGAGATTCACCTGCATCCTGTCCGATTCCACCTGGGCAAAATCGGGATTCACCGTAATGTTCAGTTTGAGTGTTGGCGTGATCAGAAAATTCAGATCGCCGCCAAGGTTACCGGTAAATCTGGTCTTTTCATTCAACGGCATTTCAATCCCCCCGATGGCATAGGGTTTTAATTCGAGCAATGAAGTTTTGTTTATATTTTTTAACCCCACCAGTGTTCCAGCCCTTGAAACCTGTTCAAGACGGGCATCACGTGACCACCCCTGCCATAAATTTTGTTCACGAATACGACGGACATTTCTCTCGAAATTGATGCCCCATCGGGGTTTTGCATTTTTCCGGAACTTTAAGGTGGAAAACGGTATTTCAAATTCGGCAGTCCAGCCAAAGGATGTTTTCTGAACTTTTACATTCCATACGCCATCCCAGTCCCGGTTTATTGAATTACCATTTCGCGAGACCATGGCGTCGGCACGTGCGGCATTGGGATTTGTAACAAAAAGATATCCGTTGCGTTTGTCACCGTAAGTATCAATAATAATTTCGAGATCATCGTCAGTCCAGTAACTAAAATCTCGCTGCATTTTATTGGCTGTAAGCCTGTTGGGCTCATCGTCATAGCACCATGCACCGATGTAAAGGTTTTTATCGTCAAACAATACGGCAATTTTCGTGGGTTGTGTTGCCGTGTCGCCTTCATGGAGTTCCCGCTGTGTAAAATTGGATATGGGTGTTGCTTTTTTCCATGCCGCTTCATCCAGTTTCCCGTCAAGCCGGATAGGCTCTGTCGTATAGAAAGCAACCAAACTGTCAGGGATAGACTTTTGAGAAAATCCCTGAATACTGAATAGAATAATCAGGATAAAAAATATGTTTTTACTAAACACCGGATTTAAAAAAGTGCTATTCGACTTTTTCATTTTTCCATGCAGTTCCCTTTTGCTACTTTTAATTTGGCGCTGCAAGTTATGGTTTATTTCATTTTTTTATTTCAATGCATCCTAATTTATAAAAATTCAAGATAAGAATTACCTGTTGGTTTGTGTAAACTGGGTATTATTTAGACATATCAATGATTTGATAATCAGGAATTGTCCTCTTTTAACAGCCAAATAGGTTACTGCGAGAAATATTAATGAGTTCGATTCCAGCACCAATAATCATAAACAATCGGTTTAATTCCTGCAATTTCACATAAATTAAATACAGCCGTTTGAACCGTAACGTAATGTTCTTTATTTAGAATGTACTTCATTGAGGGTGACCGTGGAATAGTTATTTTATAACGAACATTTGTTAGCTCATTAATAATTGATGTTAAGGGCTTTAAAGAAAACACATCAAAAGGAACATGGAGTAAATGTTCAATATTTTTGGTGTCAAAATACATTGATTCATTGACCATTTTACCAATTAAGTTAATAATCTTGGAAGCAGGTCCATATCCAATTTTTAAAATTGATTTTTGGTATTTATTGTCCCAGTAATTTATTAATGAGTTTGTATAATGAAAAACAAAATCGGTATAACCAGATTGACTTTGTATATTTTGCATATCGTTTATATAATTATCAAATCGGTTTCGAAACCATTCACGATAGACATATGATGGTTTAAATGGCTTTGATGGTAAAGCCCTGTAAACACTTGACTGAACAGTGTATTTAATTAATTCTTCCTTTTTGAAATCATTGGTTGGAAAAACAAAATTTTCCGAAAAAGAAGTCAAAATTGCTTTGGCCTGCCTAACTGTAGAAAAAATTAAAATTTCGTTTGTCATTATTATTACGATTTACGATTATGTTATAAAATTAAAAAACTTTCATAAACCTTCTACATTGCTACCGATCATTTATTTACTTTTGCAGCCCGTAAAAATGCTGACTGCAAAAGACATAGAGATCATGGCCCCTGTGGGTTCGTATGCTTCGCTGCATGCGGCCATCCGGGGTGGAGCCGATTCGGTCTATTTCGGTATCGGCAAGCTGAACATGCGTTCCAACTCTTCGCAAAATTTCACGCTTGACGATCTGGAAGAGATTTCACGTATCTGCCGCGAGCACAACATCCGCACTTACATCACGCTGAATACGGTAATCTACGACCATGAG
>JAADID010000124.1 GCA_013151505.1 Chlorobiota bacterium
AAAAACCTTTGAAAGACATTTCCGATGAATTTGATTGCGAGAAATATGACCAGCAGCACAGTACGGGGGTGGATAATGACAGTTCGGAGGAAGATGAGTTTTAACCTCTGAACCGCCGGGTAGATTTATTTCTCTATCCCGAAATATTTTTCACTAAAAATGCTCCTGTCATTCCGATACCATGTGGTTAGGGCTGTAGGTAGGCGGTGAGGAATCTCCAAATTATCATTCTGACAATAAAAAGGCAGACAATATCCGATACTTTCATAGGGGATTTTTCCTCTCTCGCTTAAAACGAGATCGTCGAAATGACAGCATTTGTATTCTTTCACTTCTCATAAAAATGCATTTCCTGAATATATTCATAAACCTTGTCAGGCATCCAGTAGGCCATATCTTTTCCGGCTTTGATGCCCCGGCGGATGAAACTGGACGAGATTTCGAGCAAAGGAGCTTTGAACAAACGGATGTGGGGATGTCCTGCATATTTACCCAGTTCAAAACCCGGGCGGGGATAGACATAAAGCCCGTAATGGTCAAGGATCACCTCATAATTTTTCCATTTGTGAAAAGTGGGAAAGATGTCTGTCCCGCAGATGAGTATAAATTCCCGGCCGGAATATTTTTCGCTCAGCCATGTTAAGGTATCAATGGTATAAGACGGTTTAGGCATTTTAAACTCGATGGACGACGCCCTGAATTTGGGATGGTCTTCAATGGCAATCCTGACCAGCGTTATGCGGTGATAGTCTGCAAGCAGGGTTTCTTTGGGCTTCAAAGGATTCTGTGGAGAAACGACGAACCACACTTCATCCAGGTCGGTGAACTCCGCCATGTACGAGGCCAGGATCAGGTGTCCGTGATGAATGGGGTTGAACGACCCGAAAAAAAGCCCGGTTTTCTTATTTGGTTTGGTTTCCATTTTTATCAGGGTTTGATCAATATCTTTCCCGAGCTCATATTGCCGATATATTCTTTCAGCCCTCTTACGATGTCTTCAAATTGAATAGATTCCCGGATGTTGGTTTTCATTTCGCCGTTGATAAACTTTTGCTGTAATTCTTCAACGATTTCCACAAACTCGTTTTTGTCCAGTTCGTTTTTCCAGTCAATCAAATTGAATCCCGAGACGATTTTGTCATTGAAGATCACATCCATGGTGTCAATGCCGCTCATGGGTTTGCCGGACAGGCCACCGTAAACCACCAGTTCCGAGTCGCCCGGCATGGCATTAAAGATGTTCCCCGAGAGAACTCCGCCCACCGCGTCAAATGCAGTGGTTGCATTCAACTCCCGGGCAAGGGTTTTCAGTTTTTCTTTAAAGTCCGCATCCTGTTCCGTAAGTACATGTTTGCACCCTTCTTTTACCAGTCTTTCGGCTGTTGCCGGTTTCCGTACAATGTTGATCACCTCCATTCCGTTTTCTTTCGCCAGTGTCCTGACAAAACCGGGAACCTGTCCACCAGCTGCATTCTGGATAACGGCCGTGCTTTCACGCATAAGGGCAATATTTATCAGGCCATAACCGGTAAAAGGGTTAACCGTAAAACAGGCCGCCTGGTCCATGTCCATCCGGTCATCAAGCAATATCAGATCGTCTTTGTGAACGGTAAAATATTCTGACCACGTCCCTCCCTCGTCATTCTGGACAAAGCAGCTGATCTTTTTTCCGATCAGGTTTTTCAGGCCGCTTGCCGCTTCCACGATGGTTCCCGATCCTTCAAAGCCGGGAGTGGCCGGCAGGGGTTTTACAATATTGTATCCTCCCTGGATGAAGGCAATATCCGAAGGGTTCACTGCAGCGGCATGAAGCTTCACCAGTACTTCGTCTTTACCGGGTTCCGGGATGTCTTTATCAACAACTTTCAGACTTAAGATTGCTCTTAAAACATTAGCGCTATAGTTTGATAGCAATATGGTTTTCATGGTTTACAATCTTTTACTTTTTTAAAAAATCCTTTACCACCTTCAGGGTTTTACGTTTGGCTTTTTCCAGGTCATCATTTACTATGATCACATCAAACTTGTCTGCAAACGACAACTCTCTTTCGGCTTTGGCCACACGGGTGGCAATTTCACGGTCGTCATCGGTAGCCCGCCGTGTCAGTCTTTCTTTCAGCGTTCCGACCGAAGGAGGCTTTACAAAAATAGCCAGGGCATCATGGCCGAATATCTTTTTGATATTCAGGCCTCCTTTTACATCCACATCAAATACCACATGCCTGCCGCTGTTTCTGATCCGGTCCACCTCCGAACGCAGGGTACCGTAAAAATGATCCTTGTACACTTCTTCCCATTCAATGAACTCGCCGTTTTTGATTTTTTCTTTGAATTCGTCAACCGTCATAAAGTAGTAGTCTTTTCCGTCAACTTCCCCCGGCCGTTTTTTGCGACTGCATGCCGAAACGGAGAACTCCAGATTATCCATGGCAGACATGAGGTATCTTACCAGTGTCGTTTTTCCTGCGCCCGACGGTGCTGAAAAAATAATGAGCTTGCCTTTGGTTGCAGCGTTTGCCATTACAGAATATTAAAAAGTTGTTCTTTGATTTTTTCCAGTTCGTCTTTCATCAGGACGACCAGTTTCTGGATGCTGGCGTCATTGGCTTTGGAGCCCATTGTATTGATTTCACGTCCGATCTCCTGTCCGATAAAATTGAGCTTTTTACCGGGTGTTTCTTCGTTTTCCATGGTTTCGATAAAATAATCGCAATGCTTTTTGAGCCGGATTTTTTCTTCGGTAATGTCTAATTTTTCAATATAGAAGATCATTTCCTGCTCCACTCTGTTTTTGTCCTGCTGAATATCGGCTGCATAATTCTCGAGGTTGGATTTGATACGTTCTTTGATACGTTGAATCCTTTCGGTTTCGAAGCGGCTCACCTGCGAAAGCAACTCTTTGATGATTTCGATTCGTTTGCGGAAATCCTGTTGTAGTATTTCACCTTCCGATATTCTGAAACGGTCAACTGAATCCATGGCTTTATCAATGTTCTCCGATAAAACTTTCCATTCTTCAGGATCCAGTTCCTCATCGGGTGCCGACCAGATATCGGGCATTCGTAAGACGACCGGAAGAATTTGTTCCGATAACTCAAGCCCCAGTACCTGGGATAGGTTTTTGATTTCCCGGTAATAATGCCCTGCCAGTGTATGGTTTAGTGCCGGAGCGGATTCCGGTGTTTTGGCTTCGGCGGTGATTTGCAGGTCCACCTTGCCGCGAAGCAATCTGCGGCTGGTCAGGTTCCTGATATCGGGTTCATATTTTCTTAACAGGGCAGGGATTTTTGCATTCAGATCGAATTGCTTGCTGTTCAACGTGCGAATCTCAATGATGAACTTGTTATGCTG
>JAADID010000235.1 GCA_013151505.1 Chlorobiota bacterium
CGACTTTAGTCGCCGAAAATTACTTTACTATCAGTGTTTACAGCGACTAAAGTCGCCGGTACGATTGATTGCACTATTTAGTTTATTTCAATCTTTAGGGGCATATTAACGGGATACAGAACAAAGCCCCACGCCATCCCATCTGGATGCAATGTTCTAACTTGGGACGTAAGTCCTTGGTTAACAACAAAGAGCAGTCAAGTTCCATAGGAACGTCATATTTGTCCCGGAGAGATATTTAAGAGATATTTATAATAGATACAAGCAACATGCCGTTCCGTTGGAACTTTTTCTCTTTTTTTATATTCCAGGCACTTACGTACCTGGCAATAATATTTTCTGCCTCCGGCAGATTGGTTGTACCGGCAACTTAAATCGTCGAAAGTTATTTTGTTCCTTGGGTTTAAGGCGACTAAAGTCGCCGGTACGATTGATTGCACTATTTAGTTTATTTCAATCTTTAGGGGCATATTAACGGGATACAGAACAAAGCCCCAAGACATCCAAGCGGGATGCAATGTTCTATCCAGGGACGTAAGTCCCTGGATAACAACAGAGAGCAGGCAAGTTCCATCGGAACGACATCTTTTCCACGTTCAGGATTAACCGGAACACCGGATTTATAACTTTTCCAAAGTTCCGAACTTTGGAAAAGTTCTTAGATTATAAACCAATTCGACTTCAACACTCCAATCAAAAAAATCCGATTATATTTGTTTTTCAAATCCAATACTGAAAAACCAACATGATCCTGAAAAAATATTCCCGTTTGTTTATTGCCGTTATACTTTTATGCTGCATCTTCGTTACTGTTTCAGCCCAGACTCCTCCGGTTGAAAAACCAAAACCCAAAAGGCCGAAAGTGGGGCTGGTGATGAGCGGGGGAGGCGCTAAAGGGTTTGCCTATATCGGACTGCTGAAGGTGCTCCAGGAAGTGGGGCTCGAGGTGGATTACATCCAGCATCGGCAGTATCATTGCCGGGTTTTATGCCATGGGGTATTCTCCCGATTCCATGTTGGCTTATGTCCGTGCCCAGGACTGGGATGCCGTTCTTACCGATAAAATTGACAGAAGATACATCGCCTACGAAGAAAAAGAATTTGGTGACAATTATATCCTTGCCTTACCGATCAACAAAAAAAAGATAACCCTTCAGGCCTCCATGTACGAAGGGCAGGAAGTTAACCTGCTGTTAAACCGTTACTTTTCAGCCGCATACAAAAAACATAATTTCGATGAGTTGCAAACCCCTTTTGTTTGTGTGGCAACCGATCTGCTTACCGGGGAAGCGGTACCGCTGACGAAAGGATATCTGCCCTGGGCCATCAGGGCGAGCATGTCCATTCCCGGTTATTTTTCCACGGTAAAATACAATGACAGGTATCTCGTGGACGGAGGTGTGGTAAATAATTACCCGGTGGATCCGGTATTGAAAATGGGGGCTGAATACATAGTAGGACTTGATGTGCAGCAGGGGTTGGTAAAATCAATTGACGACCTCAATACAATTCCGGCGGTCATTGACCAGCTTATTTCGTTTTACAGGGTCAATGCCAACAAAGAAGGATATCAAAAGACAAATCTGTACATTAACATCCCATTGCCATACAAAACCATGGACTTTGATAGTTACGATTCGATCATTGCCATCGGTGAAAAGGTGGGCAGGGAACATTACAATGAACTAAAAGCCCTGGCCGATTCGCTGAATGCCATCGAGTACAAACCGCTGAAAAAATACGATTCCAGACCATTGGATTCTATTTACATTGACAATATCGTTGTGGAAGGGAACAAAAGAATATCGGATTCTTATTTCGAGAACTCTTTCGGAAAATTTGAAAAATCACTGGTTTACATTGATGACCTGGAGACTGAAATACGTATTGCCTACGGTACAAAATTTTTCTCGCTTATATCTTACGAATTCAGGGAAAACAAAAAAGGGGGAACAGACCTTATCATTACCGTGAAAGAGGCTGATCCCGGTTACCTGGCCGTGGGCGCACATTATAATGATGATTATTCGGTGGGCATATTATTGAACGGCACATTCAGGAACTTGCTGGGTAAAAACTCTAAGTTGTTTGCCGATCTCATCATTGGCCCAAATGTGTTTTTCAGGGCATTATATATGAAAGACAACGGAGCAAAGCCGGGTTATGGTGCCAAAGTTGAAATTTATTCTTTTGGCTTTAACGATTATGAGGGGCATGATCTGATCGGAAGGATTAATTTCACCAATTTCAAAGCATCTGTCTTTGCACGTTCCATTCTGAAAAACAGGTTTAGTTTTCGCGTTGGTGGCAACTTTGAATACTTCAGGTTCAAGTCAAAACTTAAATCCGAAGACATTGATTCCATCAGCGATTATAACAGTTACGGTAATCTTTATTTTGCTTTCAATTCGGATACCCGTGACCGGTCTTATCTTTCAACCAAAGGGTCGGTTTCCGAATTAAGGGTGGAATATGTTGTTCCGTTTTCAAAAAACTGGGTGGAGGAATTTTTCTCCAACTCCCTGGTTTTCTGGTTGAATTATGAACAGAACATCCCCTTAAGCAAACGGTTGACCTTCAGGCCGGGTATATTTCTCGGCGGCACTTACGTTGAAGGGTTGCCGGCTTCTTCCGATAAACCCCACCTGGATTTCAAACTGGCTCCAGCACAACACTGGTTTTATATGGGAGGGCTGACTTCCAATAATTATCTGCACGGTTTCCGGGAGTTTACGGGAGTTAAATATATGCAAAAGTATGGACAGTATATGGCAGTCTTCAGGGCAAAATTCCAGTATAATTTTTACAAGAAGCTCTATCTGACAATACGCGGGATGTGGGTTCCAACGAATGGTATGTGGCTGATATTATTGATCCTGTCAACATCATTGCCGGATATGGCGCCACTGTGAGCTACGATAGTTTTATCGGGCCTGTGGAATTGTCGGTCATGGGATCAAATATTTACCCGGGCGTTTCGTTTTTTATCAATATCGGGTTTTGGTTCTGAATGAAAAAAGATAATTTAGCAAGCGAAAAACTTACAGCCTGAAATATTTTTGGTATTTTGAACGTTGTGAAAACAATTAAAACCCTTTCTCATGATTAAATATAAAAGGATCCTGTTAAAGTTAAGCGGTGAAGCCCTGATGGGCGACCGGAAATACGGCATTGACCCCCAACGGCTTTCCGGATATGTTGACGAAATAAAACAGGTGGTTGAACATAAAGTTCAGGTGGCCATCGTCATTGGAGGAGGAAATATCTTCAGGGGAGTTCAGGGTACGGCTCACGGTTACGACAGGGTTCAGGGCGATTACATGGGGATGCTGGCTACCGTAATCAATTCGCTGGCTTTGCAGGCAGAACTTGAAAAAAAGGGGATGAAAACAAAACTGCTTTCCGGGTTGCCCGTGGAGCCCATTGCCGAAGCCATCAGCGGGTATAAGACCATCCGCCATCTCGAGGAAGGCCATGTGGTCATCCTGGCAGGCGGAACAGGAAATCCGTTTTTTACAACCGACAGCGCCTCGGCATTGCGTGGTATTGAGATCAATGCGGATGTGTTGCTGAAAGGAACCCGGGTTGACGGTGTTTATTCTGCTGATCCGGAAAAAGACGCAAATGCCGTAAGGTTTGACGCCCTGACTTTTGACGAGGCGTATGAAAAGAATCTGAAAATAATGGACATGACTGCATTTACATTGTGCAGGGAAAATGACCTTCCTGTTCTGGTCTTCAATATGAACGAGAAAGGAAACCTGTTGAAAGCTGTTGAGGGAGAAAATATAGGCACATTGGTTAAAAACCGGAAAAAAAAGGAAACAGATCAGGATTTGAAATTGTTTGAGTAAATAGGTAATAAATATTACATTTGCGAGACCTAAAATTTAAAGAGTTATGACTGACGACGCCATATTATGCCTTGAAGAAGCCGAAGAAAAGATGCAACATGCCATCCAGCATCTTGAAAGGGAATTTCAGAAGATACGAGCCGGGAAAGCCAACCCCAATATGCTCAGCGGCGTAAGGGTTGAGTATTACGGAGTTTCCACACCCATAGAACAAACGGCCAACATCAACACGCCCGATCCCCGGCAGATCATTGTGCAACCTTTCGATAAAAGCACGATCCACGAAATTGAAAAGGCTATTTTGAATGCCAACCTGGGTTTTAATCCGCAGAATGAAGGTGAACAAATCCGTATTCAGGTTCCGCCCCTGACGGAAGAGCGCAGGCTGGAACTGGTGAAAAAAGCCAAACATGTGGGAGAGGAAACCAAAATAGGCATTCGCAATGCCCGCCGCCATGCCAACGAGGAGGCTAAAAAACTGGAGAAAGAAGGAATGGCCGAAGATGAAGCAAAAAGATTGTCCGACGAAATTCAAAAACTGACCGATAAATACATCGAAAAAGTGGATGAACTGGTGGAATCCAAAGAAAAAGACATTTTGACAGTTTAGCCTGGCTGGACTTATCACAATAAAAAAGGCTTTTGAAGAAAAGCCTTTATTTTTTTCGGTTTATTCTTCTTCCTTATCTTTTCCTTCAAGCTTCTTTGGCGGTTCTTTTTTGTGTTTCCTGGAGAAAAGAGATGTAAAAGCTTTCTTCATTCCGTTCATCATTAAATAGCTCAGCTTGGCCATATTTTTCGCCGTGAGGAATGATTGGTAAGCACTGCGTACTGCGTTCTGCATAAGGTTGGGAAAGGAAAGAAAATCTTCCAGATGTTCAAATTTTTCTTTCAGATCCTTCTCCTGCTCTTTGATCGCTTTTTTATGCTTAATAATATCTTTGTTCAGGGCCTGGTTCGTATGAAAAACGGATTTCCCTTCTTCACTCAATTCTTCGGGGAACAACGAACCCATGAATTTTCTGACAGGTCCGTAGATCAGGCTTTTTCTGAATATCAGTACGATAATCCCCAGTAAAAGATAAAAAGCCCCAACAATCAGGCGACCTGAAAAACGGTCGCCTACATGTTGGGCATACCATTCAACAAATGCAAGAGTTAAAAACAAAAAGGAAAAGCTGAACACCACAAGTAGAAGCATAATCAGGATAAAGAACGCAGAAATCTCTCCGGTTCTTTTCGCAAACAGCAGCTTATTATACTTTACCTGGAGTTCAACATAATACTGTAACCCCGCTAAAGCATCTTTCAGCGAGTCCTCAAAACGAGCGTTTTCCATAAGTAAGCGGGGTTACTTTTTTGTAACGGTTTTTTTGACGTCATCCAGAACTTCGGCTGTTTCTTTTTTCACGTCCTCAAGCACCTCTGTGGCGCCTTTTTTCACATCCGTCATTACTTCCGTGACACTTTCTTTCAAATCATCAAATTTGTTGAGGAATTCATCAGCCAGTTCTTTCGATTTTTCAGCAACTTTTTTACGGGTTTCTTCACCCGTTTCAGGGGCGAACATCAAACCGGCTATAGCGCCGATTGCACCACCCACAAAAAGGCCCGCAATAAATGCAAAACCTGAATTCGAACCATTGCTACTCATTGTATTTAGTTTTTAAGGTTAATAATTAGATTATCTAACCATACAAATATAACAAAAAAGGGGCCAGACGCCACATTATCTTCATAGAAAAAATTAAACATTGTTAAATGGAAACGATCTTAAGCAGGATAAAATTATCGTCTTTTTAAAATGAGATATAGTCACGCCATAATCCCCTACGACAGTACGGTCGCCCGTGGGGCGGAGGGGAGAAACAGGGATTTATTTTTTTACAAAAAGAAATTCAATTCGATTGTTCTGTTCGGAAATTGCCGGAAATGTTATATTGTTAATTTTACACAATAATAAATACAGTGTCACTATGTCAGGTTCAAAAAGTAAGACCGTTCTGACAATTCAACAACAATTAAACGCGGAAATGGTTGATTTAAAAATTGATTTCAGGGCAATACGAAAGGACATTAAGGAAATTTACAGAATTGGATAAACTTATCTTTTCGATGAATTAATGATTTCCATGTTACCTATGATTCTTTATATATTAATTTTGTTTTTCACTTATTTTTAATATGACTATAAATAAACCTGTAAATACGTTCAGGATTTCACGTTTTATAAGCG
>JAADID010000078.1:0-17608 GCA_013151505.1 Chlorobiota bacterium
TCACGCAACGCCGCGCCGCACACAGCGGATTTTATTCGACGAGTAACATCCCGAAGGGATAGCACGATAAACGGCCATAGAATTCATTCTATGGCAAAAAATATCATAACCAATCCGCGCATATCAGTGTCTAAAATTTGACACAGATCAACGCAGATGAAACGCAGATTAAGAATCGAAAAAACCATCCGCGCATCTGCGGCAAAAAATATCATAACCAATTCGCACATATTAGTGTCTAAAATTTGACGCAGATCAACGCAGATAAAACGCAGATTAAGAATCGAAAAAACCATTCGCGCATCCTCGGCAAAGAATATCACAACCAATCCGGGTAAATCAGCGTCCAATCAAAATAAAAAATTAATTTTGCGCCGGCAACTACGATTGCCTGTTCATTTATTTACAACCGTTCTGTTATGTTATACCGAAGGCACCTTCGAATAAAAGTTTTACAGGCCCTTTATGCCTGGTACATTTCCGGATCCGACGATCTCACCAAAGCTGAAAAACAATTGTTAAAAAGTATTGACCTGCTTTACGATCTTTTCATTTATCAGATTTCTTTACTGGTTGAACTGAAACGTTTTGCCGGAACACGGATCGAAGAAAACAAACAAAAATTCTATCCTACCGAGGAGGACCTGAATCCCAATCTGAAATTCATCGAAAACAGGGTTATTGCACTTATTGAAGAAAACAGGGACTTCAGGAAACAGGAAGAACGGTTGAAGATCAACTGGGTTGACGAGAGAGACCTTATCCGTAAAATATACAACGCTTTGCGGAAATTCCCTCCCTACATCAAATACATGGAAAACCCGAAACGGTCGTTGGATGAGGATAAAAAACTGTTTATCCAGATCACTGATCAATTGCTCTCCGATTTTGACCTGCTTAAATCTTTTTATGAAGAAAAGAATATTTATTTTGTTGACGGCTACGATATTGTGAATATTCTCCTGATTAAGTTTTTTGAAACCATCAATAAAAATTTCACCGAAAATAAACCCTTACCCGGCCTTTACAAACAGGATAAAAATGGGAAAAATGAGGATCGTGAATTTGTGAGGACATTGTTCAAAAAAACGATCCTCAAAGATGAAGAAAACACCAGGATATTAGCTGCAAAAACAAGCACCTGGGATTATGACCGGATTCCAAAAATGGATATTATTCTGCTGAAAATGGCCATCGTGGAGCTGCAGGAAATGGAAACCATCCCCGTGAAAGTAACACTGAACGAATACATTGAGCTGTCAAAATATTTCAGCGCAGCCAAAAGCAAAACCTTTGTTAACGGGGTGCTTGACAAGCTTATCCGTGAATTTAACGAAGAGGGAAAGATTGTCAAAACCGGCCGCGGACTGATCGGTTAGATTTTCTATTTTTGCACGTTCAATAAAAACCCGGTGTGTTGGTCGGGAACAAATCGGGCAAACAATCAAATTCCTGACAAAACAATTCTTGTTCTAAACCTTAAATATAAAGAGAAATGGCATTCGATATTGAAATGATCAAAGGGTTTTATGAGAAACTGCCCGGAAGAGTTGAGGCAGCAAAAAAATTACTGAACCGTCCGATGACCCTTGCGGAAAAAATATTGTACTCCCACCTGGATGAAGGAGAACCCAAACACGTTTACAACAGGGGTGGGTCCTATGTTGATTTCAGGCCCGACAGGGTAGCCATGCAGGATGCAACTGCACAAATGGCTTTGCTTCAGTTTATGCAGGCCGGAAAACCCAGGGTGGCTGTTCCTTCCACAGTTCATTGCGACCACTTGATCCAGGCGAAAGACGGCGCTGAAAAAGACCTTGAAGAGGCAAAATATACGAATCAGGAAGTTTATGATTTTCTTTCCACGGTCTCCAATAAATACGGCATCGGTTTCTGGAAACCGGGCGCAGGGATCATTCACCAGGTGGTGCTCGAAAACTATGCCTTCCCGGGCGGGATGATGATCGGCACCGATTCGCACACACCCAATGCCGGCGGACTGGGAATGATCGCCATTGGTGTTGGCGGGGCAGATGCCGTGGATGTGATGGCCGACATGCCGTGGGAACTGAAATTTCCCAAACTGATCGGCGTGAAACTTACCGGCAGGTTGAGCGGCTGGACATCGCCAAAAGATGTTATTTTACGCGTTGCCGATATCCTCACTGTCAAAGGCGGTACGGGGGCCATTGTCGAGTACTTTGGTGAAGGACTGGAGTCCATGTCGGCTACCGGAAGAGCTACCATCTGTAATATGGGCGCCGAGATTGGCGCGACCACTTCCACTTTTGGTTTTGATGAACACACGGCTGAATACTTGCGCCAGACAGGCCGTGCCGATGTAGCCGAACTGGCTGAGGCCGCAAGTGCCCATCTCACGGGTGATGCGGAAGTTTATGCCGACCCTGAGAAATATTTCGACCAGGTGATCGAGATCAACCTCTCTGAACTCGAGCCTGCCCTTAACGGTCCGTTTACACCGGATTTGCGTACACCGGTTTCGCAAATGGCTGAATCTGCTGCCAGGAATGACTGGCCGCTGAATCTTGAAGCCGGACTGATCGGTTCCTGCACAAACTCATCCTATGAAGACATTACCCGTGCAGCATCCATTGCTCAGCAAGCCATTGACAAAAAATTAAAAGTAAAAGCCGACCTTCTGATAACACCCGGTTCGGAACAGATCTATTACACAATTAAGCGTGACGGCCTGCTTGAAATCTTTGACAAGATCGGCGCTACGGTGCTTGCCAATGCCTGTGGCCCGTGTATCGGCCAGTGGAATCGCGAATCGGTAAAAGACGGCCATAAAAATTCAATTGTAACTTCTTTCAACCGAAATTTTGCCAAACGAAATGACGGCAACCCGAATACGTATGCTTTTGTGGCTTCACCCGACATGGTGATGGCCTATGCCATTGCCGGGAAACTTGATTTTGATCCGCTGCACGATGAGTTGGTCAACGAAGACGGCGAAAAAGTGATGCTTGAAGAGCCGAAGGGGATTGTGTTTCCGCCGAAAGGTTTTGACGTTGACGACCCGGGGTACCAGGCGCCGGCAGAAGATGGCAGTAAGATAGAAGTTGTGGTAAAACCCGATTCACAACGACTGCAGTTGTTAAAACCTTTTGAACCGTGGGACGGAAAGGATTTTCTCGGTATGAAGTTGCTGATAAAAGCCAAAGGCAAATGCACCACCGACCATATTTCCATGGCCGGGCCATGGTTGCGTTTCAGGGGACACCTCGAAAACATTTCGCAGAACCTGCTGATCGGTGCGGTCAACTACTTCAACGGTGAGACAAATAAAGTAAAAGATCAGACGGACGGCACATACAAGCCTGTGCCCGAGGCTGCAAAATCCTATCGCGACAAAGGCATTGGCTCTGTGGTTGTGGGAGACGAAAATTACGGAGAGGGTTCATCACGCGAACATGCCGCCATGGAACCCCGGTTTTTGGGTGTTAAGGTGATCCTCGTGCGCTCCTTTGCACGTATCCACGAGACAAACCTCAAAAAACAGGGTATGCTGGCATTGACCTTTGCAAATAAAGCCGATTACGATAAAGTGCTGGAAGATGATACCATTGATGTGGTTGGATTGAAAGATTTTGCTCCCGGCAAACCACTGACGGTTATTTTGCATCATGCTGACGGCAGCACGGATGAATTCAAAGCAAATCACACTTACAATGTTAGTCAGATTGAATGGTTCAAAGCCGGCAGTGCATTAAATTTGATCAGAAGCAAAAACAGATAAAACGCCGCACGGCAGGGAATGACGGATAAATGGAAATAATTTTTGAATTGAACAGGTTTACCGGTAATTTTTGCCTCGTCATAATAAAGCCCGAAGTGATGCGTTATTGGAATATTACAAACTAAGGAATTCCGCGTGTGAAATACAAAAATATTTTTTTTCTTATTGTTTATGTTGTAGCTGTAGTCCCTGCCTTTGCACAGCTTGGCGGACGCTATGCTTATACTTTTCTTGAACAGCCCGTATCGCCGAGGATAGCCGCATTGGGAGGAAGTCCGGTGGCGATCAGTGACAATGATATTAATGTGGCTTTTTTAAACCCGAGCTTTATCTCGCCGGGTATCAATAACTCACTGGCATTTAATTATGTGAACTTTTTTGCGGGTTCCAACTTCGGGTCATTCAACTATTCTCATTCTTTCGATAAAGTGGGCAGTTTTATGGCGTCCATCCAGTTTATGGATTACGGCAAGTTTGATTATGCCGATGAGGCGGGTAATCTTGGCGGTACCTTTGGCGCTTCCGACATGGCTTTTAATATCGGCTGGGGCAGGCAACTGGACTCATCCTTTTCGATAGGCGCTACGGCCAAGCTGATCTATTCCTATTACGAAGGCTATAATTCATTCGGAATGGCCTTCGATGTAGCAGGAACCTACAAAAGTAAAACGGGCTGGACCATGTCGCTTATTGCCAGTAATATAGGGCTTCAAATCACAACCTACTCTCCGGGTGAGAAACGTTCACCGTTGCCTTTTAACCTCTCTTATGCCATCTCCAAACGTCTGGAACATGTGCCTTTCAGGTTTTCATTCATTTATAATCATATCGAAAAATGGGATCTGACCTATTTTGATCCGGCAAACCCGGCCGGCGGCATAGACCCCATAACCGGCGAGCCTTTGGAACAAAAGGGCCTGGCAAAATTCGGCGACCAGTTCATGCGACACCTTGTCTTCGGCGCTGAAGTTTATATCGGAAAAAACATTGTTTTAAGAGGCGGTTACAATTACCGTCGCAGAAAAGAACTGAGTATTGTGGATAAACCCGGTATGGTTGGATTTAGCTGGGGAATCGGCGTGAGGATCTATAAATTCAAAATCAATTATTCCCGAGCGACGTATCACCTGATCGGTTCACCGAATTACATTTCGCTGGTCTTCGATCTTGATACTTTTACCAATGATGAGACCGTGCGTTTTTAGGAAAACAGTAACTCATTCTGCCTTAAAATCAATGTCCTGTCCATTAAAGTTAGAGCGTGATCGTCCTGATTTGTTTTGTTAACCGGTAAGGACTGCGATAGGGGGAGAGTTTTACTTTTTTCCCTTGTTCTTCACAAATAGGGCAATGTTTCATTTTCACGGGAAACACATAATCGCATTCCCGGCAGTAATAAAAATGTACCCGTTTTGAGTTTTTCTTTTTATACTGCAAAAACCCGATAATAGCAACAGGAGTAAAGAAAAGACCGATAAGGAAAATTTTGAATAATTCCTGTTGTTTGTCAGTTTCAATGACTGACAGGATAACATTTAAGATTATGTAGAGTAAAGTTAATGCGAGAATCATGAGTATTCTTTTTTTAGCATTTGACAAATAGTTTGACCGTTGTTTTTATTACGGTTGATGAGTTAATCTCTTTGTTCTTGTTCATAGTTATTATTGAACAGTACAAATTTAATAAAGAATGGAAAATAATTATGATTCATTTGTTTCAAAAACTGGTACAAATGTTTCATTGTTGTTAAATAATTGTTATTTCCGGGCGTATTAGGTTAACGTGAATTCGGTTTATGGGAAATAAAAGCAAAGATTGAAAAACCCAAAGACGCCGTGAAAACGCGACGGCAGCCTGATGTCAATTCGTAAATGATTAAAAATTAATCAATTTCATCCCGAATTCATGTTAAATTAAAGCCTGAAAATACTAAATATAAACGGTTAATAAAAAATCAATGTTGAAAGAAATATTTTCGGGCCTTCAATACCTTTGCAGAGAAAATAAACAGGAAGCGGCGTGGGAAGAATGAATAAGCACATTTTTATCATAGTTTTAATACTTTTCATATTCTGGTTTCCGTGGCGAAATGCGACAGGGCAGAATGTTTACCAGACGGTTCTGTACACCGAGAATATGATTAATGCCACAAGCCAGCCAAAGGGTTCGTTCGGATACCGCATTTTGCTTACGCTGGCACAGGACAACGTTAAAAACCTAAGCCACGTTTACCTCGATATTAATGGAAAAGTATTGCTGAGGAATGACGAAACAGCAAAAGGCCATACGGTGGTTTACCTGAAATTTGTTACGGAAAAATTAGACGGCGAAACCCGCTACAGGGATTTTAACATTGACACTTTGCTCATTCCGTCAGCCTTCAAAGGAGTGTTAAGCATCACACAAAAAAACGGGAAAGTGGTTGACTATCCCCTGGAAATGTTGCTGACAGGAGGTATTGTGGATATGGGGAGTATTGAACCTGCCATCAATGCGGAGGGACAGTTGGAAGCAACCATACGGATTGACAGGTTTATTTATTCACGGTCGGTTTATGAAGCCTTTATGAAAGCCGCTGACCTGATCAATAACTATTATGCATACAATGAGATACTGAACCGGCTGCTGAAAAAATACCAGAAAGCTGGCATTAACAGGGGTCATGAGACATCGCAGCTCTTTGTAGCCTGGCATGAGATCATGCGCATTTATAGTTATATTGAATCTTATCATTTCAAAGAGAACCTTTTATTAAAGGAATATGACCCGGCAAATTTTCTCGCGAAATGCGAAAAGCTGAAACGCCTTGGAAGAAGAGCAACAACTTTGCGTAAAATGGTTCTGCAATCGGGGAAAAGCACGCAGCTTTCCGAAAAAGAACAGTTCGCCCTGAAATACACCGGATTGTCGGCAACTTACAGTAATCTGTCCGGACAATATCAACCGTATATTGCTACCGGATTTGGCCAGGTTGTCAGGATATTTCCCGGTTATGAAGACATGGAAGCCATTGCGGAAGAAGCCGTCTTTTACGATGTTTTTGAAAATCTGGACCAACCGTCAACTCCTCAACTGATCTATAACTACTTCATTGACCTTGCCAGTTATACTTACCGCAACGGCAGGTATGTGTCTGCGCTGGATTTTATTTACAATGCGAAGGTCATTGAGGATTATTTCAAAGAAATTAAACGTACTCCTGAATTTGAGGAACTTTATATGAAAACCCTTGATGGCGTATTGCGTTCATATCTCGAAGTGGCTATTATTGCTTACAGGAGAGGTTCTTATACCATGGCGGACCGTTATTACCGGAAAGCCGAAGAAGCTTATGATTATTACCAGAGCCTGCAATACGGAAGCCGAATGCCCACTGATGCTTTTCTCATGTTCATCGAAGAACAGGTTGAATTATCTTACGGGCTGCTCAAATCCAGCCAGTATTATAAAGCGGTTGCGATACTTGACAAGGCAAGCGAAATTTCATCATCAAAAAACATCAACACCGATTCAGTTGCCTTCGACTCGGCGTATTCCATTGGCTATCGCGGGATTTACGGCCTGAAACTGGATTCGTTATCCATGAAAATCCAAAACGGCAATGCCCGGAATGCCCTGTCGGAATTAGACGACGTTTATGATTTTTCGATGAGTCATAATCATTATATCAAAGGGAACGGCAACAGAAAATTCCTGGAAATGGCGGAGTTTTTTTATAAAATATATTATGATCAGGGTCTGAAACTGATGAACAGCCCGAGAAATGACGATGCCCTTCAGGCGCTTCTCGAAGCGCAGACCATAAGGGACAAGTATCTGCACCGGGAAGAACCTGAACTGGATTCTTTGATTGACAGCGCGACTGTGCCTGTTATTCTGGACCTCGCCAAAAAAGCATCTTTTGAGGTTTGGGCCAACCGAATTGAAGAAGCCGAGCAAATGTATTCGGACCTGCTCGCCATGCAAAACCGGTATCACCAACAGGATAATCCGGAAATAAACGAAGCGGTTCATAACCTGCGTGAAAAGATTGACAATCGAAATTGTGTTACGGCAGCCAACAGGTGTTTTGCTTTAAGCAAGCAGGTGGAAAACAGGATCAGGCATAATAATTTTGACGAGGCAAAACAACTGCTGGATCTCGCTTACGGGGTAATAAGAAACAATCCCGGATGCAGGATTAATCAATCCAAATTTGATTTGTACAGAAAAAAATATAAAACGGTATTTACTTATCTGGGAATCAAAAAAACTGCCCGCAATAGCCTGGATTCGGGAGATTATAGCCGGGCTGTAAAGCAGTATATCCGTTTGGAAAAATATTATTCTGAAAATAATTTGAAAAATTACAACCTTCAGCCTGTCCTTCTGGATGATGTTGTCAAATCGGTTGCCCTTCCTGCTTTTACCGATGCGGTTTGTAAATATTTCATCAAACAAAAAAATTACAAACAGGCGTTTTATTACCTTTCAGTCCTGAAGGAGCAGAACGTACCTTCTAAAAACGTGAAAGATTTACAAGTCCTGCTCGGCAGCTTGCTGGCTCAAAATGACAGCACGCTGAATGACAATCCCAAAGCAAGGGTGAGGGAATATACCGGTGGTGAAAAATGGTACCGTTATTTCAGGCTGGCTTACATGCAGTATTGAGTAAATTGCCCTGATTGCTGCTTGACCTGATGACCAAAAAAGCCCCAATTTTTAATTTCTAAAATTGACGTGAGTCCGGGATAGATACAATAAATTTAATGTATTTATTTAGCTAAATTTGACATTAGCCCCAATTAGGTCAATTTCCAGGTTATTGTATCTTTATTTCCTGAAAAAAACAGCAAAACCGATATGAAAAAACTTTTATTGATCAGCAATTCAACCATGGCCGGTGAAGATTATCTGGGATGGCCCCGAACATACATTGCTGATTTTTTAAACAAATACGGTGTCAGGAAAGTGACCTTTGTTCCGTATGCAGGTGTGTCGTTGTCATCTGAAGACCTGGAAGCTTCCTATGATGTTTATGCAGAAAGGGTAGCAGGAGTGTTTGGTGAATTAGGATTTGAGGTGGAATCGGTCCATCGGACAGGTGACCCGGTGAAGATGATACAAAATGCGGAAGCCATTGCCGTGGGAGGGGGAAACACTTTTCACCTCGTAGCCGAATTGCATAGTACGGGGCTGATGAATGCCATCGGGGAAGTCTGCGAAAAGGGAACTCCTTACATGGGCTGGAGCGCCGGATCGAACGTGGCCTGTCCGACGCTGATGACCACCAATGATATGCCCATTATTCAACCCGAAAGTTTCCGGTGTATGCACCTGATCCCTTTTCAGATCAATCCCCATTACCTCGATGCCAGTCCCGAAGGCCACGGCGGTGAAACACGACAACAAAGAATAGAAGAATTTCTGATCATCAACCGGGAAATGAAAGTGGCCGGATTGCGTGAAGCCAGCCTGCTTTGGGTTGAAGGTGAAAAAATGACGCTTGAAGGAAGCCGCAACCTCCGGCTGTTTGAACACGGAAAAGAGCCTGTTGAATATCCTCCGGGTTCGGACCTGGGTTTTTTGCTTTGATTTTTTAATACAACTACCGGAAGAAGAAACTTTGTTCCCAAACCGGTATTTTTTATTTTTTTAACGAAAAACTTACGCTATTGGACAAATTACTGGCATACTTTTTGAAAAAATAACACGGACAATCTGTTTTTTAACAGTTAGGCGTTCTTTGATGTTGAAAACTTTAAAATCTGAAACCATGAAAATATATGTTGTTTTACTGGCCTTTGTTTTGGCCTTTTCCGGGACAATTCCTTCTGCGATGGCACAGGATACCGTCCTGACAAAAAAAGAACAGAAAAAACTGGAAAGAGAGAAAAAAAAGAAGGAAAGAGCTGCGGAAAATGAAGCTGTAACAGAAAAACTGGTGAAGTTGCTTTCCCACAGGTTCTTTGTTTTCAAGGCTACACGGGTGTATGACAATTCAGGACGGTCATTCTCCGTATCACCCACCATTAATTTTCTTTCGGTGATTGATACCCTGGTTACCTTCCAGTTTGGTTTCGACCAATTGATCGGGTGGAATGGGGTAGGAGGAGTAACTTCGGAAGGTTATACGGAGGGTTATGTTTTTAATGAAAACAAAGATTCCAAAAGGCCGATGACAGTGCAATCGAGGGTACGACCGGTAAAGTCAGTAGGAAGTCCTTATTTTACGATTACGGTGATGAATGACGGACAAGCCGACCTGAATCTGACAACGAGCCGGGGCGGAACAATCAGAATGTCGGGGGAAATCTGGGACCCCCGGGATGCCGGTATTTACAAAGGAACGGTGATCTGGTAGGATAGGTGTATAAAAAACTCGTCAGGAACACTGTGCAGCAGCGATGGAGCATGAATTGTCGCGGATAGTCATGGATAATGCCTTTGATTTCAAAACATCTGTCTGCCTGAAAGAGCAAAAAACTTAGTTCCCTTTCGTTTGATAATCATCCCGAATATTTTCTGGTCCCCATAGCCGGCTTTTCTGAATGACGCGATTTATGGCATGCTTTTTGACATTTTATGGATAGCATGAAATAGATATTCAGGCTGGTTTTAACACACGAAAAAATAATCCCATGAAATTACCTGTCATTCTTTTAATTTTTATCCTGGCATTTTCAGGAGCTTTCCAAACTGCTATTGCACAGGACACTGTGCTGACGAAAAAAGAACAGAAAAAACTTGAAAAAGAACAGGCCAGGGAAAAGAAAGAAGCCGAACAGGCAGTGCATAAGGAAACGATTGCCAAATTGCTTGCCAAAAAGTTTTTTGTATTTAAAGCATCCAGGTTATATGGCCCGCAGGGGCAGTCATACAGTGTGTCTTCTGCAATCAATTTCTTTGCCGTAATAGACTCTTTGGTCATCGTACAGATCAGCGCCGAACAACTTATCGGCCTGAATGGCGTAGGAGGGGTGACTTTTGAAGGAATTACCTATCGCTATGTTTTTGAAAAGAATGAAGATTCCAAAAAACCCATGATCGTAAAATCGAGGGTAAAACGAGTGGAAGGGAGCCCTTATTTTACCATTTCCGTAATGGATAACGGGCAGGCCGATCTGAACCTGGTCTTAACACACGGAGGTACGATAAGAATGTCGGGCGAGATTGTTGATCCCCGGGAGGCAGGCATCTTCAAAGGGCTGACCACAACGCGGTTATAAAAATCACAAACTATAAATCCCAAGCTCCAGACAACAAGTTCCGGGCAATACCATCAATTACCGTTGAGATTTTATTTCCCCTGATTAAATTTCCTGATTTGTGAGATGATCACGCCCGTAAGCATGAGAAGCGCCCCGGCAATTTGTCTTGAAGTCATCACTTCCGAAAGGATCAGCCATCCGCCAAGCGCAGCAAACAGTGATTCCGTACTCAGAATAATGGCCGCATGGGTGGCAGGGGCAAACCGCTGCCCCATGATCTGGAAAGTATAAGCTACCCCTACCGACATGATCCCTCCATACAGAATGGGTATCAGCGCATTGTAAACCATCTGCCAGGTCGTTTTTTCCAGAATGAAAGCAGTGGACATGCTCAACACCGAGCAGGTCAGGAACTGGATGATGGATAAAAGAATGATGTCGGTACGCGGGGCAAAATCGCCGATGACCAGCACATGCAGTGCCCAGAAAACGGCACTGAAAAGTACCAGTCCGTCACCCGGCGAAAAGGTTAACTGTTGCGTCACCGACAGAAAATACAACCCTGCGAGGGCCACCAGGGCGCCGGTCCATGTCCGTATGCTTATCCGATGTTTTCGGAAAAGTCCCAGGAGAGGGACAATAATGATATATAAGCTGGTGATGAATCCGGCATTGCCCGCGGTAGTGTAAACGATGCCGACCTGTTGCAGACCTGCCGCCATGAAGACGACCATCCCGGCGATCAAACCTCCGATCCATGTCAGTCGTGATTTTGATCGGGATGTCGCATTGGGGTCTTTTTTACGTCTGAAAAGAAAAAAGGGAAGCAGCGATACCGCCCCAAGGGCAAAACGGATGCCGTTGAAGGCAAACGGCCCGATGTAGTCCATACCCATCCGCTGCGCCACAAAGGCAAGCCCCCAGATGATGGCCGTCAGCATGAGAAATGATTCCGATTGCAACAGTTTTTTCCTGTCAGTGTCCCCTGTAGTCATCCGCAGAAGATTTGAAAGCGGAAAAGTACGAATTTTCAATATCTGTTTTTACAATGACTTTAAGATTTGAATATTGGGAGATTGTGATTTAACCGAAGCTGCCAATGATACATTACATGAAATGGATTGTAATTCAACAACCTGGAATATTTAAACTGAAAACAGAAAACTAAAATTATACGTTTAGCTCCGCTACCGAACGTGCGGGAGTCCTATGCAACCAATGGAAATATTAAGGTTCATGTTTTACAGGGATGGGATTCTCACGGCGCACTTACCACAGCCCTGCCTTATTGCGCCTCAGAACTAAATGTGATTTGTTAGTGTTGTGTTTCATAGTAAGTACGCCAAATAACTGAATCCTGACTCTCCTTTATCGTTTAGCTCCGAGGAAATCGGGCGGGCCTGTGTGTAGGTGACGAAGGAGTCCCAAACTACTATTGGGAAAAATAAGGTGCTGTGTTCCACTTGAGTAGCTTCCGGATTGCACCTGCCCGACTATATCCGTCCGGTGGAGTTTCTCGGGAGAACAGTTTATTTCTCTTTTCTGATTTGTTCCGAGGCTTCGGAATTATTATTTAAGTCCAGCACCTCCAGGATATCTTTCACCGGCATCCTCAGCGTGTAATCCGTGTTGAAATAGCCACCCTTTATCCTGCCATCGGTACCTATTATATAGGTTGCGGGGACAGGCAGTATCCGGTGATCGCTGCCCGATGCCTTTCGGACATTTATCCCCGCTACTTTATAAGCAGTATTTTTTGTGCCTTTTAATTTGAATGAGACCTTGTATTCATCCATGATCCTGTGATCTTTATCCCAGATGATGCTGAACGAAGCGCCGGTCTTCTGGATGGTTTCGTCAATAGACTCGTTTTGTTCGGGTGTAATGGCGATAACGGTCGCCCCCAGCGCATTGATCATCGGCAACGAGTCCTGCAGGTTATGCATATAGTTGTTGCAGTGCTTGCACCACTCCCCGCGGTAAAACACAATGACCACCGGCCCTTTTTCCAGCGACTGTTTCAGGTCAATGGTCTTTCCCTGATGGTTAGTAGCTGTGAAGTCCGGCGCCAACGTCCCAACAGGCAGTTCTTCCTGTGCCGAAGCGACGGCAGCAACTAAAACGGATAATATGATGATAAGCAATGATTTTCGCATGATTTGTCTTTTTGGGATTAGACGGGTGGGAGGGGGGAAGCTTACAGGGTTGGAGCTGCCGGATGAGCGGTTTGACCTTTCAGGTTGGAAAAAGGCCTGTGCGCCGGGAACCTGAAAGGTCGCAGAAAACGGGAGCGAGTTAGCTGTGGCTTATTCTTTATATTATTTAAACGATGAAGTATATTTCAGAAAGATATGGAGGTTAATTAGCTTCCGGATTGCTCCGAAGGAATGCCTTTTGTACAAATTCGTAAGAGTGCGGGCGGGGGCTCCCAACCCACGGCGACTAAAGTCGCCGGTACGGGAGGGGCAGATGAGTTTCCTAACCCTGCCAGCCCCTGGATCGCTTTTAAAAAAATCCATTCGGAGGTCTATTTGCAGGTTGTTATATCTGTCAATGTATTTGAGGTTATTCGCCAGTCCTTTTATAACTATTCAGCGGCGTGAAATCCCTGGCATATTGTTTGTCATCGGTTCCTATGGCCACATTGACCGACCACATCTCATTTCCGGCGGCATCGGTAATGATGTCGGCTTCAATGGGATTTTCTTCCGACAGGATTTCTATCAACCCTTCTTTGGTCAGAAGTTCTGCAAACATATCGTCCGTGTAATTTTCCATTCCTTTGGTGGAAAAAAAGTAAGTGACCATTGTGATGTGGTCCATGAACCAGCCCTCAACACGGTAGGGACGCCCGTCGAAAAGGACGCCCTCGTTCCAGCCGATATCCACCTGTTCATAATCATCCTTTACAAAGTTGGGCGTGTAGTCGGAGCGGTCGGGTTTGGGGTATTTTTCTTTTGTCATCTTTGCAGGTTTTGTTAATCGTTCATTTGCAAAAATAGGGGAAATGGCGGTATCTAAAAAAACCTTTTCCAAAGTTCCAAACTTTGGAAAAGGTTTTGGGTTTCGGCGACTGAAGTCGCCGGTACAATTACTTATTGTTCTTCAATGTTTTCACTTCCGCCTGAAGTGATTCAATCATCCGGCGTTGCTCCTCGATCATCTGCTGCTGTTCCTGGACGGCTTTCACGAGAGGAACGATAAAGGCGCTGTATTGCAGGGAATAAAGCCCTTTGCCGTTTTTGGGGATTTCTATGCCGCTGAAGTCATAGTTGATTTCTTTGGCGGCCTGTTCCACCTGCTGGGCAAGGAATCCGGTCATCCGTTTTTGCTCAATGTCGTACTTGCCGGGCCAGTCTCCCATCTTTTTGAGTTTATCGCCGTACACCATCTCATTTTCTTTGTGGATGTTCAGGTTATAGGTTACCGGTTTCAGCCGCATGATGAAGTCCAGCCCCGGCACATCCTCCCTGATCTTTTCTTTGATGCGCCCGTCGCTGTATGTGCTCCAGCCCACCTGGCCGCCGATCCAACTCACGCTGGTGTTGCCGATCTCCACGCGGTTGCCGGTGCCGCTGTTTCCTGTCATATAGCCGATTCCGGTATAGTTTGAATAAGTGGCGCTTGTGTTGGGATAACACGAATAACCCAGGTAGGTATTGTAATTTCCGCTTGTGGAGACGTAACCGGACTGGAATCCAACCGCTGTGTTGCCAAAACCATCGGTATTCGAAAACATGCTCATATTGCCTATAGCCACATTGTTTCCCCCGTCGGTATTGGAGTTAAGCGTGTTCAGACCCAAAGCACAATTTCCGGAATTGGTGTTTGATTCCAGTGCACCTGCGCCGATTGCCACATTGTTACTGCCATAAACGTTGCCGGAGAGGGCATCTTCACCAAATGCAGTGTTGAATGAACCGTTTTCATTGGAAAAAAGTGCTTTGTTGCCCGTTGCGGTGTTGGAATGACCTTCTGTGTTGGAAAATAAAGCTTTGTAACCTGTTGCCGTGTTGGAATAACCGGTAGTGTTTGAAAACAGGGTCTTCGAACCGATGGCTGTATTTTCGATCGCCTGGCTTTCAGTGGCCCCCGTCCCATTATTATATAGTGCCGAGTCGCCGACAGCCACAAGGTTGGACTGACCGGTGCTGCTGTAAAGGGTGGCCACACCGACCGCCACGTTTGAAAATCCTGTTGAATTGTATAATGCGTTCATCCCGACAGCGGTGTTGTATGACGAATTCATAGCGTTCCACATGGCAAAGCAACCCATGGCCGTATTTCCGGTGGCCAGGGTGTCTTCGGCCATGGCCACCGCACCGGCCACAGTGTTGAAATCCCCTTTTTTGTTGTTTGTCAATGCCGATTCGCCGATGACCGTGTTGCGGCTGCCGGCGCTGTTGTTACGGAGGGCATTGTACCCCAGTGCCGTATTCTGATATCCTTCCGTATTGTATTGCAGCGACTGAAATCCTGTGGCCGTATTGTTAAACCCCTCCAGATTGTTGCTGAGCGCACCCTGTCCTGTCGCCGTGTTTGCTTCACCGGTCGTGTTCGCAAACAGGGCGAGCAGGCCGATGGCCGTATTGAAATTGCCGGAAGTGTTACTTTGCAGAGAAGCATGACCGATGGCGGTGTTCTGGATACCAGTGGTGTTGGATGTCCCGGCAAAATTGCCGATGAACAGGTTGTTGTTGTCATCCAGGTCATCACTGGCTCCGGAACCTTCTCCGATGAAAATAGAGCCTCCCGTGTTGAAGATTTCCAACTGCCCCTTAGTTGTGATGCGCAGGCGGACGGTGTCGTTGGTCCGGATATCCAGCGGCTGGTTGTCGGTTGTGCCGATGAAATCAACTTCCGGTAGTGTGCCGTCGTTGCCCCTGGTTGTCCAGGCGCCGGCATTTGCCGGGCCGGTGAACAGTTTTATCCATTCGGGTGCTGAGGATGTCCCCGCATTGTAATAAAAGCCTGCCGGAGCAAGGCCGCCGGTTCCGGTATTGTAAACCAGCAGGGTGGGAGCGGGAGAGGAGATGGTAGTGGCATCATCTGCGGATGTCAGTGCCACGCGGGGGATGAGCATGCCTTTGCCGGAAGAATTTACATCCAGCATGGCGGAAGGGTCGGGGGCAGAGCCGTCGTTGTTGACGGCTACCTGGGCACATAATGTAAAGCCCGTCAAATAACAAATCAGGAAAATTATCAAATTTTTCATGTCAGTGATATTTTAGAAGGTTACAGAAATTTCAGGATGGTGAATAAGAACTTTTGGGAAAAATCCTGAACCCAAAGTTATAAAACGAAAAAGAGAATGTCAAGAAACAGAGGCGGGAATATAGTTGAGGGCTAAAGCCCCCTTTTCTCTTTATACAAATCACGGCGCTGAAGCACCGTGCAAAACTATTTTGCCCCGGCTTTTAAGCCGGGGAATGATAAAAATAGAAACAACCCCGGCTTTAGCCGTTAAAAACAATGATGCTTATTTCCCGTTATTGCATAATTAAGTCTTTCATATAAAACACATTTCATTTAAAGAAAAATTCCTATTTTTGATTCTAACCACTAATCATATCGCAAACAAAAAGAGAATCACAATGTCCTATGTAAAAATCTGGATACATGCTGTATGGTCAACAAAAAACCGCAGAAAATTAATGATTCAAGAAATCAGGCCGATTGTTTTTGAACACATCCATAAAAATGCACTGAAGAAAGATATTTTCATGGATGCAGTGGGTGGACACATCGAGCATGTCCATTGTTTATTCCGTTTACAAAGTCATCAGACAATTAAAGAAGTCATGCAATTGTTAAAAGGGGAGTCCTCACATTGGATAAACCAGCAAAAACTGATTAAATCCCATTTTGGCTGGCAGGACGAGTATTTTGCAGTATCGGTGAGTAAATCCCAGGTAAACAGAGTAAGAAGTTATATTATGAATCAAGAAGCTCATCACAAGAAAAAAACATTTCAGCAGGAATATGAGGAGTTTATAAAGAAATATGGATTTTCATGATTCTGCAAATAGGTGATTTTGGGGCTAAAGCCCTGTTTTCCTGTATTTATAGGTCACGGCACTTAAGCGCCGTACAAAAATCCTTTTGCCCCAGTTTTTAAGTTGGGGTGGTGGATTAGCCAACAGATAAATCCGGCTAAAATATAGTTGTTATGGCCTGTTTTTATTGATATTTATTTTATTTGGTGAAATCAGAAGATTTGAAAATATCAGCGGCTTAAGGGCTAAAGCCCCCTTTTCTCTTTATACAAATCACGGCGCTAAAGCGCCGTGCAAAACTCCTTTTGCCCCGGTTTTTAGGGCGGAGTGGTGGATATTTTGTTTTTCTGTTATCATGTTCTAAATAGTGTTTATCTTATTAGTTAAAATCAGAAAACATAAACATATCAATGAATTCAGGGCTAAAGCCCTTTTTTTTGTTTATTTACAACACAGCGCTGAAGCGCCGTGCAAAAGCTTTTTTCGGAACAGGGTTTTGCCCTGCCATTTATGGCAGGGGCTCAAAATCAAGAAACAACCCGGCTTTAGCCGTTAATAAAAATGATGACTATCTTGCTTTTCTGTAATTCTGTTTTTATTGATATTTATTTTATTTGGTGAAATCAGAAGATTTGAAAATATCAGCGGCTTAAGGGCTAAA
>JAADID010000078.1:17691-20426 GCA_013151505.1 Chlorobiota bacterium
GGGAAGAGGTATTTTGCAATTTTGCCAAACAGAGGACCTGATTTGCTTTTATCATCCAGATCGAGCCGGTTGACATTGATGATGATCACTGCATCTTTTTCGGGCAGATAAAACATCTCGGTGCTGAACCCGAAGATAGTGCCGTTGTGACCATAAAAACCGCCCAGGTCCATAATCCCCAGGCCATATCTGACCCATTCCGGAGCATCATGCATCTGAAGGGTTTTTATTTGTTCCTGATGGGTTTTCTCCGAAATTAACTCGCCTTTGTAAAGTGCCCTTGCAAAACGTTTCAGGTCGAACATATCCGAGATGATTGCGCCTGCTGCATTCGGCACTTCGGGATTCAGTACGGTTTTGTCTTCAAATTCCATTGTTTTCTCATTGTAGCTGTATCCGATGACATTTCCGGGAAGTTCAGGGTCTTCCGGATAGATTGTATGACTCATTCCCAGGGGCTTGATGATATTTTCGGTGATCTCCTCCCCAATGGTGTTGCCGGTAACCTGTTCAATAATTAATCCCAAAATGGAGTAATTGACATTACAATAAATCACACTGTCGCCGGCAGGGTAAAATTCCGTCGAATCGCCCGCCGAGGCCAGCATGGCAGTTTCCATCGAAAACGGCATCAGCGGAGCATGGTACCATTTATATAAAAATTCATCATCGGCATAATCTTTAATTCCGCTGTTCATATTCAGCAGGTTGCGGATAGTGATGGTGTTGGCATGCGGAAAACGAGGAAAATATTTTGTTAGTGAATCATCCAAATCCAGTTTTCCTTCATCGTAAAGCTCCAGTATTCTCAACCCTGTGAAGGTTTTCGTGATACTTGCAATCCTGAATTGCTCGGTAACTTCCCTGTGTGTTCCTGTTTCCAGATTTGCCGATCCGAAAGCTTTCACATAATCGCCTTCGCCGGGAACCCAAATCCCCACCAACACCCCCGGAAGATTCTGGTCATGCATCTCGTTAAGGACAATTTCATCCAGTGCCTTAACCGTCGCATCAGGCATTGTCGGGAAATCGCCTCCCGGATTGTTTTTCGAACAGCCGGTAAAAAATCCCAGCAAAACAACAGCAAACAAAAATTTCTTCAGCATAAGTCAACTTTTTAACTGGTGTTTCATTGATCTTTTACTTGAAAAACCGGTTGCGGTTTCAAAGGAATCGTTCTTCGTTTTAAATTTTATTTTTTGGCAGGGATGCAGGTAAAAGATTGGAATACCTTTTCCAAAGTTCTGAACTTTGGAAAAGGTTTATCGTTCAGTATCATACCGCAATCCGATTTCCTGCTTCACCCGGTCTATCATCCTGATCAGGTCCATGCTGACCGAAGGGGGCAGTTTGTCGCTTTCGGTTTTTCCGCTGATCAAACAATTGTTCACTTCCTCAATTTCATTATAATATCCATTTCCTTTATATTTAACATGATAAACCTTACTTGCCTGCTTATTATTCTGAAAAAGCGAAATTCTCTTTGTGTGATGGAACGGAAAATGCATTTTAACAGTTCCTTTGGTGCCGTAAATAAATGCTTCGGTGGGGGTTCTTGCTTCAACGGTGGATTCAAGCACTGCTTTTGCCCCGTTAGCATAATCAAGCAACATGGCACAGTAACTGTCAACCTTCGTTTTTGTCATTCTTGCCACTGCCTTAACCTGAACAGGGGTGCCCAATAATAGCAGGCTTAAATACAAGGGGTAAATGCCGATATCGAGCAATGATCCGCCTCCGAGTTTTTTGTTGTACAGCCGGCTTTCCGGGTTTGTGTCGGCTTTGAAACCAAAATCGGCACGGATGGAGATGATGTCACCGATTTGATTATTCCGGATCAGTTCCAATACTTTTTCCGTTCCCGGAATGAACCGGGTCCATATTGCTTCCATCAGAAACACGTTCCGCGACCGGGCTTCCTCAATCATGGTTTCAACCTCTTTGGAATTAATTCCCATCGGCTTTTCACATAAAACGGCTTTGCCCTCCTGCAGGCACATCATCGTATTTTCAAAATGTAAAGTGTGCGGTGTGGCAATATAGACAACATCTATTTCAGGGTCTTTTGCCAATTTTTCATAAGAACCGTAATTTTTTACGGACTTATATTTTTTGCCGAATTTCTGCGCTTTTTCCGGGTCCCGGGAAGCAACACCGTATAGTTTTGCCTTATCGGAACGTACCAGGTCGCGGGCAAATGTATTCGCAATGCTACCCAATCCGATGATCCCCCAGTTTATCTTTTTTGGCATAAATGATTACGTTTTTGTATTCAGGTGGTAAAACTAACAGTTTTTCAGGAGGCCGTCCCACAGCCCTCCGGAAATCTGACAGGAGAACCAAACCCGAACCTCGCAAATCACTAATCACTAATCACAACTCACTATTTTTCAACAATATGCCCACTCAAACTTTTCAGGACTCTACCGGCAAGTCCCTGCTTCGACCTGAAAGATTTTGGCAATCCGCAACCTGAATTAACTAATTAAAATCATATCACCCTTTCAGGGGTAAATATTTTGTTTTTCTATTTTCTATGATCATTTCAACCCTTCGGGTTTTGCACCTCACACCCTACACAAATTCACCGATTACCAATCACAACTCACTATTTTTCAACAATATGCCCACTCAAACATTTCAGGACTCCACCCGCAAGTCCCTGCTTCGGCCTGAAAGATTTTGGCAATCCGCAACCTGAATTAACTAATTAAAATCATATCACCCTTTCAGGG
>JAADID010000269.1 GCA_013151505.1 Chlorobiota bacterium
TCAATCCCAATCCCTGCCACTCATTTCTTTGGGAATGCGGCCCTGGTGGATCGTTTCGGAACGCAGTCGCCTGCCGACAATCCTTTCAACCATTCGTCCTGTTTCCAGGATGCGGTCAATATCCAGGTTGGTTTTTATTCCCATTTCATCCATCATCACAACCATGTCTTCGGTAGATACCAGTCCCACATTGATTGTGTCGTTGTAATAATAATCACCGGTTCCGGAAACGGGTACACCATCCACAAAGTTGGCAGGTTGTCCGCCGATACCACCCAGTGTGGATTCATAATTGGTCATTCCCGCCTGCAGGGCGGCAAGTACATTGGCCAGTCCCCAGCCGCGTGTGGTATGAAAATGAACGATATGTTTATACGGATTGTCAAACTGTTCCATCAGCATGGAGTAATATTTGTAAACCCGGTCGGGAGAAGCTGAACCATCGTGATCGGCATGTTCCACATCATTGGCGCCGATATCAAACCAACGTTTGGCAAATTCGATGGCATCTTCCATCTTTGTGGGCCCTTCAATGGGGCAACCCCAGATGGTACTGACCGTGCCGTTTACTTTTAATCCGGCTTCACGGGCTTTGGGAACCCATTCTTCAGCCATTTTCCAGTATTCTTTCAAGGTGAGACCCGAGTTTTTTTTCTGATGCGACTCGCTGGTTGAAACCATCAACAGGATACGGTCGGGACCATAACCATCCAGCCGTGCCCGGATAGCCCTTTCAATGGCACGTTCGCGAATGGTAACGGCCGTGATGCTCACATCATCCAGTTTATCTTTGATGCGTTTACTGTTTCTGATCCTTTTCATTAAATCATCTGCATCCCTGAATTGGGGCATGCCTTTGGGATTTCCGAAATTGGTAACTTCAATATGTCTGAACCCACTTAAAATTAGCTCTTCGGCTACCCATAATTTAGCTTCGGTTGGAATAAATTTTTCCTCATGCTGAAAACCGTCACGTACCGTAATATCCCCTATAACAACCTCTTTGGGATAATCCATATTTGAAAAAATTGGTTAATAAATTGCTTATTTTTAACCGGGCTAAATTAGTAAAATTACCCGAATGCCACTTATATTTCTGTTTTTGATGGCAGTAAAAATAGGGGTTGAAAAAAACGAAAATGTACGGCATATTAATTTGGACACATTTCACTTTTAATATTGGGCAAATTTCCCTAAACTTGCATAAAAATCTTCTTAAAATAAACCAATAGCTTTAGATTTGTATAAACTTAAAACCAAGATCGATCCGGGTTCCGAGGAGTTCAAAAACAACAAACGGGAATTTGAAAAATTGCTGAAAGAATTCCGGGAACGGATGAAAATGTTCACCCGTGGCGGTTCAAAACGGGCTGTGGAACTACACAAAAAAAGAGGCAAGTTGCTTGCACGCGAAAGGATTAACCTGCTGGTGGACCCCAATACTCCTTTTTTTGAACTGTCGCCGCTTGCCGTCTTTGATCAGTACGACAATGCTTTCCCTTCTGCCGGGATTGTCACCGGAATCGGTGTGATTCATGGCCGCGAAACAGTCATCATTGCCAACGACGCCACGGTGAAAGGCGGCTCGTACATGCGGTATACCCTTAAAAAACATATACGGGCGCAGGAGATCGCAATGGAAAACCATTTGCCCTGTGTTTATATGGTTGACTCCGGCGGGGCTTTTTTATCGGAGCAGGATACCGTTTTTCCTGACAAGGAACATTTCGGACGGTTATTTTACAACCAGGCCCGCATGTCTGCCATGGGCATCTCGCAAATCGCCATTGTGATGGGGTCATGTACGGCAGGTGGCGCTTATGTACCGGCCATGAGCGACGAAACCATCATTGTAAAAGAACAGGGAACGATTTTCCTCGGCGGCCCGCCACTGGTCAAAGCGGCAACAGGCGAAGAAGTTACGGCTGAAGAGCTTGGTGGCGCCGATGTGCACACTTCCATTTCTGGAGTTGCCGATCATTTTGCAGAAAACGACACACATGCCATCCAGATTTGCCGGAATATTTTTGAGAACCTGGAACAGCGGGACAAACAAACACTCGAAACAATTACTCCCGAAGATCCTCTGTATGACCCCGAAGAATTGTATGGGATCGCACCGGTGGACCTTCGCAAGATCGTGGACCCCCGCGAAATCATCATGCGCATGGTGGATGGCAGCCGCTTTCAGGAATTCAAGGCAAGGTATGCCACAACAGTTGTCACCGGCTTTGCCTACATCATGGGGTTCCCTGTGGGTATTATTGCCAACTACGGTGTACTGTTCTCCGAATCGGCTCTGAAGGTGACCCATTTCATTGAGCTTTGTACAACCCGCAAGATCCCGCTGATTTTCCTGCAAAACATTACGGGCTTTATCGTCGGAAAAGATTTTGAAAGAGGTGGTATTGCAAAAGACGGCGCCAAGATGGTACATGCTGTTTCCAACGCAAATGTTCCCAAGTTTACGGTTATTTTCGGCGGTTCGTTTGGTGCCGGAAATTACGGAATGGCCGGAAGGGCTTATGACCCACGATTGTTAATGATGTGGCCCAATGCTAAAATATCGGTTATGGGCGGCGAACAGGCAGCCATAGTATTAACTACCGTAAAGGAAGACCAGTACCGGGCAAGGGGCGAAGAACCGCCGAAAGACGAAATTGAAGAATTACGGCAAAAGATACTGGCCAAATATGAACGGGAAGGTTCGGCTTATTACAGCACCTCCCGGCTTTGGGATGACGGGATCATTGATCCGGTTGACACGAGGAAAATTCTATCCATAGGCATTGCCATGTCGCTGAACAAAAAATATCCCGAGCAGAAATATGGCGTGTTCAGGATGTAATTTTACAAAAAATACGTATTTTTGTAAAGCACTACTTTACAAAAAAGCATGATATTTGTAAAACAGCTTTTATGTTCATTAACAGAAAAATATACGGTGAATTAAAACAGTTGTTGAAATACGATGAAATTATCGTATTTACAGGTATGCGCCGGGTTGGCAAAACCACTTTGCTTCAAAAGCTTTATGATGAGGTTGATTCAGACAATAAAGTTTTTCTGGATATGGAAAACCAGATAGAACGGATCGTATTCAATGAAAAAGATTACAACAACATCTGGAACAACCTGGCAGCATTCAACATCAGAAAAAGTGAAAAAGCGTATATTTTTATTGATGAAATCCAATTGGCTCCCGAGGTGATAAGTCCGCTGAAATATTTATACGACCATTATCAGGTTAAATTTGTTTCCACCGGTTCCAGCAGCTTTTACCTTAAAAATCTTTTTTCCGAAAG
>JAADID010000162.1 GCA_013151505.1 Chlorobiota bacterium
ACGTTTTCAGTTCGACAGGGCGAATGTTTTTTGTTGCAGGGACATAACCATTTATATGTCGTTCTAACCGTTTCTCAAGATTTGAGGTATGACCAACATAAGTTTTATTGTTACTGCACCGTAATATGTAAACGTATTCAAAGTTATGGTCTGAAAGGCGGACCTGTCCGCCGGAGCCCGCAGTATTCATGATCGATTTTTTTAAGAGTTTTAGAAATAAAGAGCCCGCCTACGTCTGCGCTATGCTTGACTTCGGCGGGCGTTTCTCTCTTTCGTAATCTTCAGCGGACCTGTCCGCCGAAGTCTCGTTTAAAACGAGACGGAGGCGGAGAGGGAGGGATTCGAACCCCCGGACCCGTGAAGGTCAACGGTTTTCAAGACCGCCGCATTCGACCACTCTGCCACCTCTCCTAAAGCGGCTGCAAAAATACAATTTCCAATTAATATTAAAAGCATTATAAATATTTTTCCTGAACATAATCCCCGTTCCCCGTCCAGGTCGGGTCATTTGCAGTAAAGTTCTTCGACTTTTCAGCACTTGTCATCCTGTTAAAATTGCAACCGGTCATCCTCGTTCCATTTCCTGCGATTTCCACCCGGCAGGAATAAACCTGCGCGCCGGGTGGGGTTTCGTCGAAAAATTCCCCCCTTTCATCTATCATTTTCCGTTTGGGTTGATTTGGCTTATAAATTGCAGTAACTTTGTGGTACCAATTTTCGAAATCATGAAAAGTCTTTTAATAATATTACTTTCTCTGTTCGTCAGTACCGGAGTCTTATCAGGGAAAACTCTCCAGGCATTTATGTCTTATGCCATTTTCAATACGCCTGATAACAAACCCTATATCGAAACCTATCTTGTCATCAACGGACAATCAATAACCTATGTGTTGCAACCGGACGGTTCTTTTCAGGCGGGAGTGAATGTGAAGATTATTTTCAGGGAAAATGACAGCATCATCAATTTTGATAAATATGAATTGACCGGGCCCAAAATAAATGACACTTCAAAAACAATCAGCAATCTGATGGACGTGGAACGTTATTATCTTCCCAATGGAAATTATCAGCTTGAACTGACCATTCAGGATAAAAACAGCGACAATGAAGCGGTTGTTAATTATGATGATTTTGTTATTGATTATACGAAAGGGAAGATCAGTTTTTCGGATGTTGAATTTGTTCATTCATACGATAGATCCGATAAGGGAGGATTACTCGAAAAAAATGGTTATGAGATCATTCCTTACGCCCTTGATTATTACCCCGAAGTGGCTCAAAACCTGACATTCTATTCGGAACTTTACAACATTGACAGCATAGCGGCTGACGGACAATTCCTGCTTTATTATTATATCCGGCCGTCCGAACTGGATAAAAAGCTCAATCAGTATTTTTATGCCAAAAGGATGAATTCGGCACAAGTCAGGATATTGTTGACTTCGATTGATATCAGTAATCTGCCCAGCGGCAACTATATGCTGGTACTTGAAGCCCGCGACCGGAACAACAACCTGATGGCATCGCAACAAAAGTATTTTTACCGTTACAATCCTTCTGTAAAATACAATTATACAAGCATGCTTTCCCTTAATCCGCAAAATTCTTTTGCCGGACAGATCACATCGAAAGATACATTGAAGCAATACATTGACTATCTCTATCCCATATCAACGGAGGCTGAAAAAAGTTACGCCAAATCGCTGTTTAAGGAATCGGATGTGCCGACGTTGCAAAAGTTCCTTTTGAATTTCTGGTTACAGCGCGACAATACGAACCCGGAAGCTGCCTGGACTGAATACAAAACCAGGGTTGATCAGGTGAACAATGATTACAAAGCCGGACGCATAAAAGGTTACAAGACGGACAGGGGATATGTTTATTTGAAATACGGCCGGCCCAATGTCATTTCCAAAAGTTACAACGAACCGGCTGCATATCCTTTTGAGATATGGCACTATTATTCGATGGGCGGTCAGCGGGACATTCGGTTTGTGTTCTTTACGAGGGATTTGACGACAAACGACTTTCAGTTGATCCATTCCACTGCCCAGGGTGAGATCACCAATTTGCAGTGGCAAAAATACATTTACGGGCGCACCTGGGATCCGCTGGATATTAACGATGTAACCATTCCTTCGACCTATGGCAGTTTTGCCACGGAATATTATTTGCAACCCAGGTAAATATCCTTTTGGCAGGCCCCGTTTTTTACAGTATTTTTGCCTTTTTTACTGGCCGGAAAACAGATGAAAATAAGGAACTTTTTCCTGAAAATATTACTTGCCGCTTTTGCTTCACTGCCTTTTGGAGCGTTATATCTTGTATCGGACTTTCTTACATTTGTAAACCTTCATATTATCCGGTACAGAAGGAAAATAATAAAAAATAACCTCACAAAATGTTTCCCCGGAAAAAATGAAAAAGAAATTAAAAAGATTATCCGGAAATTTTACCGTAACTTGTCTGACTTAATTGTGGAACTCGCTAAATCCGGGAAAATGACCCGGGAACAGATTGAGAAACATGTTGTTTTTAAAAATCAGCATGTGCTGGATGACCTGTATGATGAAAAGAAGAATGTGTTTGCTTTGCTGGGTCATTGCGGCAACTGGGAATGGGTAGGGAACAAGATCGCTCTTTTCCTGAGACATGAAGGGGCGGCCATTTATAAACCGCTGGCAGATAAATTTTTTGATGAATACATGGTACAACAGAGACAGAAATACAAAGGGACACTGATGATAGACTACAAGAAAGTGTTTCGTACGCTTGTCACTCTGAAAGATAAACTGATCACTGTTTTTGTCCTGGCCGACCAGTCGCCGCCAAGGACGGAAATGAATTATTTTTTGAATTTCTTCGGCAATAAAACCGCTTTTTATGACGGCACTGAAAAAGTTGCCAGAGCTTTGAACTATGCTGTTGTGTACCTGGATGTTTCACGGGTAAAAAGGGGTTATTATGAAGTGGAGATAAAAACCATCACAAAAAATGCTGCCGACACGGAACCGGGATTCATCACCTCGGAATATGTGAGGCTGCTGGAAAATACGATCAATGATCAGCCGGATAACTGGTTGTGGTCGCACAGGCGCTGGAAAACCAAAGAAGAAAAACAGAATTGAAAAAAGTTGCTGTCGTCATATTGAATTATAACGGAAAGGATTTTCTGCGAAAATTTCTGCCCCTTGTCATTGAACGCTCATCCGAAGATGCCGAAGTATGGGTGGCGGATAACAACTCGCTGGATGGCTCCACGGAAGTAATGAAAGAGGAGTTTCCCGATGTCAATCTGATCGAAAACCATTTCAATGCCGGATTTGCAGGAGGTTACAACATGGCCCTTCGCCGGATAAAAGCAGATTATTACGTATTGCTGAATTCGGATATAGAAGTTACGCCCAACTGGATCAAGCCGGTCATTGACCTGATGGAGTCGGACGAAAAGATTGCCGCCTGCCAGCCGAAGATCATTTCCTATTACGACCGGTCCCGGTTTGAATATGCCGGTGCGTGCGGCGGGTTCATTGACAAATACGGATATCCGTTTTGTCGTGGCAGGATATTTCAGGAGATTGAGGAAGATAACGGACAGTATGACGATGTGCGCGAAGTGTTCTGGGCCACAGGGGCATGCATGTTTGTTAAGGCCGATGTTTATCACGAGTTCGGCGGGCTGGATGATGATTTTTTTGCTCACATGGAAGAAATTGACTTTTGCTGGCGGCTCAAAAACCATGATTACAAAATTATGGTATGCCCCTCTTCGACAGTTTATCATGTGGGTGGGGGAACGCTGCCAAAACGCTCTGCCCGGAAGACATACCTGAACTTCAGGAACAATTTTGCCTTACTTTACAAGAACCTTCCTAAAAACCGGCTTTTTTATACCTTTTTCGTCCGGTTGATCCTGGACGGTATTGCGGCGATCAAGTTCCTTCTGCAAGGCGGTGTCATGGATTTTGTTGCCGTGATCGAAGCTCACCTGTATTTTTACCGGAGCCTTCCGAAATTAAAGGAAAAACGAAAAGCCCTCCGGCAGAAACAGGTTTCAAACATTTACAAAAAGAACATCGTTATTCAGCATTATATGGGTGGGAAGAAAAAGTTCTCGGAGATGGATCCGGGGGATTTTAGTTGAAGAAGACGGATCGGATTTCCAAGCTGACCCAGCCCTGAAGGGCTGGGAAACTTACAGCGAGATCAAAGCTATAAAACCATTTAGTTTCCCAACCCTCCAGGGTTGGGGGGCTGGGTTCACCCTTCGGAAAGAAATCCAAACCACACCAGTGCCAGCCGGTAAGAATCAAGCCCGAATCCGAAGACGGAACCGGCACAGTGAGGTGCGATCAGCGAAATATGCCGGTATTCTTCGCGCGCAAGAATGTTGGAAATGTGCACCTCAACAACGGGAATGGTTGTGGATTTAACGGCATCGGCTAAAGCCACCGAAGTGTGTGTGTATCCGCCGGCATTCAGGATAACCCCATCCTGCGTTTGGTTGGCTTCCTGCAACTTATTGATCATTTCACCTTCGATGTTGGACTGAAAGTAGCTGATATCAAAACCGGGAAAATGCGGTTTTATGTTTTCCAGGTATTCTTCGAATGACAGATTGCCGTAAATGTCTTTTTCACGTTTTCCGGTCAGGTTCAGGTTCGGCCCGTTCAGGATCAGGATTTTCATGGTGGACTTTTTTGTAATTTTACAAAATTAGAAAATAAGCCCAATGTTTTCATTGTCCCGGAATTTTGAACCTGCAATTGCAGATTATCTTTACCTGCTTGAAAAAGGGTATCCTCAAAAGTCAATACTGAAAATGGTGGGAGACCGCTACCAGCTTGTCAGCAAAGAACGAAGCATGTTGTACAGGGGAGTTGTTACCGGTGCGGATCGTGATTTGAGAAAAGCTAAAAAGACGGAAAAACTGCCTTCCGGAGCGAAAATTACCGTTGACGGATACAATGTGATCAGAACCATGGGGAGTTACCTGCTCGGCAAACCGGTTTTCATTGCCATGGATGGTTTTCTGCGCGATGCCGCCGAAATGCACCGGAGTACTCTGCAAAAGAAAATACTGGACAGGACGCTGGAATTATTGATCGCATACTTCGGTTCTGTTCGTCCGGCAGAGGTTGTTATTTATCTCGATGCACCGGTGAGCAAAAGCGGAAAACTGGCAGTCCGGTTGAATGAGTTACTGGAACAGAATGCTTTGACGGGAAATGCCCTGACTGCCCGTTCACCCGACCACCATTTGAAAGCCGTCTCACAGGGCGTAGTTTGTACGGCAGACTCGGCGGTAATTGATGCAGCTCAGGTTCCTGTCTTTGATTTGGCAAAGGGCATTCTGGATTCAAGCTTTCATCCCGATTTTATTTGTTTTACGGAATATTTAAAGTAAAATACCCCTGTATATTTTAAAATGCACTTCTGGCGCATTTTAAAATACAATTGGTATAACAATTAATTCTGATAAAAGATGTGGAAATAATTGATATCATAAAAATCAGATATAATAACCTGTACACACATTTTGTCCTGATAACATTAAACCGTGAACCGGTTTTCCCTGAAGAAAATAAGGTAATAAGGTCAGTTTTAACTTTACAATACATGGCTACTAAGGTAATTGTCTGCTTGTTTGCATTTAGTATCCTGAAATAAGGTTTTTTTAAACCGGAACCTTCCAAACTTCATTATTCCGGAGGTATTTCTCCCGGAGTCCGTCGAAAAAAAAACCTTATCGAAAAAATAAAACCTTAGTAGCTTACAGTGCCAAATAAAACCCAACCTTACGACACGGAGTTAGTCCGTAGGATACCTTACTTGCTTTGAACATAAAAAGTCATTGATTTATTCAGGTCTTCTTTTCGATTATTTTTTACAATGTATTTTCTATAATGATAATTTCCGTTTAAAAAAATCACCCGGCACATCAAAAACCTGTCTGGCAGCTGACGGATAAAATTTAGCCTATTCAATATTTAATATTCCACCGAAGAATACTTTTTACTATCTTTGCATTAACCAATAGGGGTGCCTCAATACACGGGCTGAGATCATACCCTCTGAACCTGATCCGGATAATGCCGGCGAAGGGAGAGAGTTTAAAACACAACCCACATCCGGCTAACCTCTGTTGATTTAATGTTATACCGATTATTCATTAAATCAATGAGTTATGCTTAAAAGAATATCAATCGTTTATCTGTTTGCCTTTCTCGGCTTTCCCGTTTTTGCGCAGTATTCCATTTCGGGAAAAATAACCGACAGCCACACCGGCGAGCCGTTGCCCGGCGCCAACATCATCATTGAAAACACTTTGCTGGCGACAACTTCGGGGACGGACGGCTCCTATTCATTTCAAAAGCTGAAACCCGGAAAATACACATTGAAAGTGACATTTATCGGTTATTCTCCGGTGGAGAAAACAGCAAATGTCAACAATGATATCCAATTAGATATTCAGCTTGTCCCAACGGTTTATATAAGCGACGAGGTGGTCATATCAGCGATCAGGGCAGGAGGGGGCAATGTGACGACAAGCCGCCAAATGGATGCCGGACAAATTGAACGTAACAATACGGGGCAGGACCTTCCTTATGTTATGAAAACCCTTCCCTCCACGGTCATCAGTTCCGATGCGGGTAATGGCATTGGTTATACAAACATCAGGATTCGGGGAACGGGTCTTACGGGGATCAATGTCACGTTGAACGGCGTTCCGGTAAACGATGGCGAATCGCAGGGTGTTTATTTTGTTGACCTGCCCGACCTGGCTTCATCTGTTGATAACATGAAAGTTCAGCGGGGCGTGGGCGTTTCGTCAAACGGAGAGGCCGCTTTCGGTGGCAGCATTAACATCAAGACCGGGGAATTCAATCCTGACCCTTATGGGGAAATCTCTGTTGCCGGCGGCTCATTCAATACTTTTAAAGGTACCCTGAAATTCGGGTCAGGGCTCATCAGAAATAAATGGCTGTTTGACGGCAGAGTATCCCTGATTCGTTCAGATGGTTACGTTGACAGGGCTTCTTCAGACCTGAAATCGTTTTATGTATCGGGTGGTTATTACGGCAATAAAGATATCCTGAAAATCATTGTGATGAGCGGGCAGGAAAAAACTTACCAGGCATGGTACGGGACACCGAAAGACAGCCTGGAAACAAACCGCACATACAACCCGGCGGGGATGATCCTGGATGAAAACGGGAACATTACCGGCTATTACGACAACCAGACAGACAATTACCGCCAGACTTATTACCAGTTGCATTATGCCCATGAATTTTCCAGACGACTGAACATGGCTGCCACCCTGTATTATACAAAGGGTATCGGCTATTACGAAAGTTATAAAAACAACCAGAAATTCAGTGATTATGGGTGGAACGATACGGTGATTGGGAGCGATACCATTACCCGTACCAGCCTGATCAGGCAAAAGTGGCTGGACAATGATTTTTACGGGGCCAATGTTTCGCTGACTTACAATCCGGGGCGTTTTGAGTTAAATATTGGTACGGGTGGGAATCAATATTTCGGGAAGCACTACGGTTATGTGGTCTGGTCGCAGGTTGCCCGGCTGGGCGATTACGACCGTCCGTGGTATTACAACACCGGACTGAAAAACAACTTTCATGTTTTCGCCAAAGCCGCTTATCATGTTACCGAAAACTTTGAAATATACCTCGATCTGTTGTATCGCTATATCCATTATGATATGAAGGGAACGCATGATGATCTGCGCGACCTGACACAGACCCATAATTACAGCTTTTTCAATCCCAAGCTCGGTTTGTCGTATTCAATCAATCAGCAGAATAGTTTATTCCTGTACGGAGGTATTGCCAACCGCGAGCCCAGTCGCTCCGTATTCCGTGATGCCGACCCAGGGCAAAAGGTCTTACCCGAGCGGCTTTACGACCTGGAAATCGGTTATAAATACAACGCTTCACATTTTACCGCAGAACTGAACGGGTTTTATATGTATTACAAAGACCAACTTGTACAGACCGGAAAAATAAATAATGTGGGCACGCCCATCATGACCAACGTGCCGAGAAGCTACAGGACAGGGGTTGAGTTCATCGGGGCGGCCCGTTTCCTGAAAATCGTCAACTGGCAACTGAATGCCACCTACAGCCGGAATAAAATCCAAAACTTCGTTTCTTATGTTGACAACTGGGACCTGTGGCCGCAACAGGTGGTGGATACGCTGGGGACAACGGATATTTCTTTTTCTCCGGATTTTACGCTATCAGGCAATTTATCGGTAGAGCCGGTCAGCAGACTCACAATTTCTTTGATCTCGCAATATGTTGGCCGGCAGTATATTGACAACACATCCAACCTTGAACGTAGTCTCGATCCTTATTTTGTAAATGACCTGCGTTTCTTTTACAGTTTACCGACCGGCTTTTTCCGGCAAATTGATTTCTGGCTGACATTCAACAATATATTCAATGTGAAATATGAAGCCAATGCATGGGTTTACCGCTATGTTTACGACGGAACGGAGAATGAAATGAACGGCTATTTCCCGCAGGCAACGTTTAATTTTATGGCTGGCATAAACCTGAAGTTCTAAACCGTTTGCACATCAATCAGTTTTCCTATTTTTGCCGCCATGTTGAAATACACACAATACGGAAATAACCTTGTGAGAAGGTTACTTCATTACTTCCTTTTTTTATTCATTTTCATTCCCGCTATTTTATCCGCCCAGCCGTTTGTCATTGACAGCGGCATAAACATTACCCGTTCCCCCGGAAATGACCTTTTCGCCAAATGGTCACCCGATGGGAAAAAGCTGCTGTATCAGTCAGACAGGAATGGTAATTGGGATATTTATATGCTGGATTTTGAGACGGATACATCTGTTCAACTGACATCCTCACCTGAAGACGAGCAGCATCCCGTGTGGTTTGAGCGGGGAAGGAAAGTTGTATTCGACTGTGACTATGGTGAGGGGATACGGCTTTACGTACTGGATACAATTTCAAAACAGGTAAAACTGTTATTCAACCGCGATATTCAGGCCCGCCAGGCGGCATTTGCCAATCATGATGACCTCGTCTTCTTTTCCGGCTTTGACAAACAACAGAAAACCTGGAAAATCTATAGTTATGAGTTCTATTATCAAAACCTGAACGAGCTGAACGGAGACAAAGGTACCTGTACTTTTCCAGCCGTTTCGCCGAAAGGCGACCGGGTTGTTTTTTTATTCACCCGTAGGGGAGAAACCAAGTCAAAACTGATGATGATCAACTGGTATGGCATTAATATCAACCGGTTTGACGAATTCGATTTCCATGATCCTTCATTCGCAGCCAACGGCAATCTGATTTATTTTGTTTCCGGAAAAGACAACCCGCAGGGTGAAGTTTACAGCATGCACAAAGACGGCAGCCACCTGGAACAGTTGACAAACGACGAATATATTGTCCGTTGCCCGCAAGTATCCCCCGATGGCAGCAAAATCGCTTTATCCGTAAAAACCGGGGATGACTTCGATATTTATATTATTCCGCTTGAAGTTTTTTAGACGCAGATTTTCGCAGATAAAACGCAGATTATTTTTCATTTTGTCACTAATCCCGGAGGGATAGAATGAACCCCAGCCGCAGAATTCATTCTAAACAATACCTCTTTAATTGTTCTTCAGCTTCTTTATTGCCAAGCATTAGCGCTTCCTTCCATGACTGGCAGGCTTCAGATTTTTTGTTTAAATTATATTCACAGTTTCCTTTAAGCAGCCAGGCGAGACCATTATTTTCATATTTTAAATATTCATTAATATCATCCAGCGCCGGTTCCCATTTCTGTTGCCCCAGAAAAAGTTCAATCCGTTTTGCCCTTGCATTGATATTATTGGGCGCAATTGTCAATATCTTTGTGAGGTCGGCATTTGCACTGTCCGGTTGCTTTTTACTCATATATGCTGCAGCCCTGTTTAAGTATGGCAAAATAAACTTTTCATCCAGTTGAATTGCTTTGGTGTAACAAATAATCGCCGAGTCAATATCGCCGAAATATCCAATATAAAACCCGTAATTATTCCATCCTTCTTTTGAAGCGCTGTTCAATATAATACATTTACGTGTATCAGTAAGTGCCCGGGCAAAGTTACCGGTATTTTGGTAAGCCACTCCTCTGTTGAGATATCCGAGAAAAGCAGTAGCGCCTGTACTGTCAATCTGTAAGGATTTGTTATAATCAGAAATTGCTTTTTGCGGCTCTTTAACTTCGTTTAAAAAATAATTCCCCCTGAAAATATATGCTGTAGAAAGCGTATCCTGGTAACTGACAAACCGGTTATACATGGATTCACGATTCCGTCCGTCTTTTTTGGATTTTTGGTAAATCTCACAGGTAAATTGTGTAGTACTGTCCACGATAATCGTAAGTTTCAACCATTCCGGGTGGGATAAAAAATATTCCGGTTGTACATCACCATCATGTTTTGCCGAATAATGACTTTCCCAGATACAAATGCTGCCGGTAACTGCTTTCTGCAGATTTTCTTTTGTTACCTTATGAAAATTATCAGAAAATTTATCCAGATCATTTGCCCAAAAAAACCAGATGTGATTAACATAAACAGGAAATTCTTTCAAATAACCATGCATATAAATATCTGACACCCTTTTCATAGCGGTCCGTTCCCCATTCATGTTGGCATCCGGAGGTTCCGATATTAAAGTGTAAGAAAGCATCCCGAAACTCATGATAAGTCCGAAAATCATCGTCACAGATTTTGGCTGACGAATATATCTAATGAACATAAAATAAACAACAACAGTCAGTAAAATCATTAAGGAAAGGATCCATAGATTGGTAAAGTCATTTACCGTACTTATCCAGTGGTGAAAGAATAGTTTATATGAAAAAAACAATGCAGTAATAATGATAAGAGCAACAACCGAAGCCGTTAAAAGATAGCTGTTTGACTTTTTTCTTTTTATTTTCTTTTTCTGTTTCGCAGCAAAAACAGAAAGTAAAACATCATTTTGGAGATTAAACCCTTCAAGAGCCAGAATAGCTACAAAGCTGCTTAACGGGATGAGGTTTCTCAGAAATCCGGCAGCATTTCCCATATTTAATTTCCAGGAAAATAGCACGTAAAGTAAAAAGCCGGTAACAAATTGCCAAAAAACAAATGCATCCATTTTACGGCGAACCATACGTTGCAGGAAACCAATAAAAAAGAAGTAAAATACAATGGGACTGATCACAAAAATATAGCGGTGGAAATAAAACCAGAAATCGGAATGACCATATCTATTCACGGAACTACCAGTGCCAATTGTATGTGTGAATACATAGAGGAAATCTCCTTCAATAAGACCTCCTGCAATGTTCCATAAGATAAAAGGAACTACCATTAATGGGATGTATTTGTATTGTTTGTTGATCATGAGATACCAGACCCAGAAAACGAGCAATACCGAGAGTTCAAGCCGTGCCAGAGGGATAAGTGAAGCCATTAGGGAAAACCACAACCATTTCTTTTTTACTAAAAAATAATACCCGAAATTGATAAGTGCGCTGGCCAGCGGTTCGGTTTCCGCATTTCTGGAGATACTGAAAAAATAGGTCTGGAATAGAAGAAAGGGAACAACAAGATATGCATTTGCCTGTTTTGTCTCCTTAACACCGAGGTATAAATACCAAGAAGAAACGGCGCTTATAAACACCATTAAAACAGTTACGGCATTCCTGCCAATATGTACGGGTAAACTGAAAATAAGAGCAAACAATGGTCTGTTCCATAAACTGATAAAATTAACAGGTTCGTTGAAAGCATTGAGGGTGGCATAATAGCGTGAAGGACAATCATCATCCCATGTTGCATGACTTACAAATCCCCATAAAATATTTAATCCTGTGTATAAAATCAAAAAGAAAATAACAAGCTTATCTTCAAATGAAAGTTTTTTTGCGGGGGAAAACTGTTTCATGTAAACTGTATTTTTTGTTACAGGCGCTGGTTAAGTATTGTTAATAATAGACGGTTAAAACTTTTTCGATGATGAAAATACTAAAAAATAAAATAGCAGACTAAAAACAACATCCAGGCATCCGCGGCAAAACATAATCATAACCAATCAGCGCATATCCGCATCAACAAATTCCGACACAGATTTTCGCAGATAAAACGCAGATCATTTTTCATCGGTTGAACCCATCCCGAAGGGATAGAATGAACCCCAGCCGCAGAATTCATTCTTCGACGTACAAAACCCATCCGTGCCTGTCTGCCGACCAGGCAGGCATTCGCGGCAACAAAGATCATAACCGATCCGCATTCATCAGCGTCAACAAATTCCGACGCAGATTTTCGCAGATAGAACGCAGATCATTTTTCATCGGAGAATGAACCCCAGCCGCAGAATTTATTCTTCGGCGTACAAACCCCATCCGTGTTTATCAGCGTCAAAAAAGAATAAACCCCATATTCATCTTTTTATGGTTGGTTATCTGTATCTTTGTCGGAGTTTCTTAATAATTTAAAAATAAAAAAATGGCACAGCAGGAATTCAATTTAAAAAAGGCAATCCCCATCATTGTGATTGTGGGAGCCATCATATTCATTATCGTATTCTGGAGCCGTATGACGGTAACCATCGGAGCCGGGCATGCCGGTGTGATGTTCAAAACTTTCGGCGGCGGAATTGACACAACCCAGACTTATGGCGAGGGCTTTCACTTCATAGCTCCCTGGAATAATATGGTGATCTACGAAACCCGTCAGCAGGAAACAGCCGAAGACATGAACGTACTTTCATCCAATGGACTGGAAATCAAATCAGATGTTTCAGCATGGTACAAACCCCAGTACAGTCAGTTGGGCTTGTTGCATGCACGGATTGGTAAAGATTATCTGACCCGGGTGGTCATTCCTGCATTGCGTTCTTCCGTCCGGAGTGTCATTGGCCGTTATACACCGGAACAAATCTATTCAACAAAACGGGATGTTATTCAGGATGAAATATTTGATGAAACGAAAAAGATTCTGTCTGACAAATACGTGGAACTGGACCAGGTCTTGATCCGTTCCATTGTGCTGCCGCCGACCATCAAAACAGCCATTGAAAGCAAGCTCAAACAGGAGCAGGAATCACTGGAATATAAATTCAAGCTTGAAAAAGCGCACAAAGAGGCGGAACGACAGCGGATTGATGCGGAAGGTAAAGCCAAGGCAAATGAGATTTTGAATGCCAGCTTAACGGATAAAATACTCCGCGAAAAAGGTATCAGTGCCACGGTTAAACTGGCTGAATCGCCGAACACAAAGATTGTAATTATAGGAAACAGCAAAGACGGATTACCGATCATTTTAGGCGGCACTAAATAGTTTGGTTACGAAAGTGGCTAATAACATCAAGATAAAAAACAAAAGGGTTTCATGGGAATACCATCTCATTGAAAAGATTGTGGCGGGCATTGTCCTTACGGGTACCGAGATCAAGTCCATCAGGGAAGGGAAAGCCAGCCTGGCCGATTCGTATTGCTATTTTGAAAATGGCGAGTTGTTTGTGAGGGGCATGCATATTGCCGAATATACTTACGGTACTTACAACAACCACCTGGCCAAACGTGACCGCAAACTCCTGCTTACGGCAAGGGAACTGCGCAAGCTGAATACAAAGGTCAGGGAAAAAGGAATGACCATTGTTCCGGTAACATTGTTCATCAATGACAAAGGACTGGCCAAGCTGGAGATTGCCCTGGCACGCGGAAAACATTTTTACGACAAGCGGGAGAACCTGAAAGAAAGAGACTCGAAACGGGAAATCGAACGGCACATGAAGGGAAGGCGATAAAATTTTTAAATAATCAGACAAATGAAAGATAAAGTTGTGGTCATTACAGGCGCCACTTCCGGCATAGGCAAGGCGCTGGCTTATGAATTTGCTGCAAAGGGTTCCAAAGTGGTCATCGGGGCGCGCCGCCACGAGCTCCTTATCGGGATTGCCGAAGACATCAAGCTGAAAGGCGGCGATGTGGCTTATGCAGCCGTGGATGTCAGCAACGAAACCGATTGTAAAAACCTGATCGTTACCGCCGTTGAACGTTTTGGAAAAATAGATGTGCTGATCAACAATGCCGGGATATCCATGCGTGCTCTTTTTGACGAAGTTGACCTGTCCGTCATACGTAAACTAATGGAGGTAAATTTCTGGGGCACGGTTTATTGTACAAAATATGCCTTGCCTTTTCTTTTAAAAGAAAAAGGAAGTGTGGTTGGCGTTTCTTCCGTGGCGGGAATCAAGGGGCTTCCCGGCAGAACCGGTTATTCCGCTTCCAAATTTGCCATGAAAGGGCTGATGGAAAGCATACGCATCGAAAACCTGAAAAAAGGATTGCACGTCCTGATGGCTTATCCCGGGTTTACCAGCTCCAACATACGAAATACTTCACTCACAGCCGATGGCAGCCAGCAGGGTGAATCACCGCGCGATGAAGGCAAGATGATGACTGCCGAAGATGTGGCTGCGCATATTTACCGTGCAGTAAAACACCGCAAAAATTCATTGGTTTTGACAACCCAGGGAAAACTGACGGTCTGGATCAATAAATTTTGCCCCAACTGGCTTGATAAAATGGTTTACCGCGAAATGGCCAAAGAAGCCGATTCCCCGTTTAAATAATTTTAACAGACGAAAATTAGGTTTTCCTTAAAAAGTTTTGTTCTTTCGTCAGGTTAGTTATATTTGTAACGTTTCAAAAATTAAAACCTGACAACATGTTGACATCTTATGATATAAAACCGGATGCAGGATTGGGGGACATTAAATTCGGAATGCCGATGGAAGAATTCATTGCAAAGTATGGTAAACCCGACGAAATTGATGAATTTGATGAAGATGAAGAAATGCAGACCACCCTTTTGCATTACTGGGAGAAGGGTTTTTCGGTATTTTTTGTAGGCCTGACTTCTCAAATACTTGCAGGTATCGAAACCGACCATCCGGAAACAAGCCTTTTCGGTATAAAAATTATGGGGCTCTCGCGACCCGAGCTGGAAAAGCTGATGGAATCGAAAGGCTATTCCTATTATGAAAGCGAACAGGAAAATAACGATATTCGTTTGTCTTATGATGTAAGCATGATGGATTTCTTTTTCCGTGACAACAAGCTGATATATATGAATTTCGGTGTGCTGGTCAATGAAAACGGAGAGATTGAAACTGTTGAAAATTAGATCTGTTTACTGCCAAATTACGCCCTTCCGTTAACAAAAATCCGGTTATTTAATTCCATCAGGCAACGATCTGAAGTTTTATTACGTCCTTATTTAATGTAAATGCTTAATTTTCTGATTAGACTTAAATTAAGTCATAATAATTTGGAAAAATGAGAAAAAATACGTATATTTCCATGCTCTGATGGCATAAAAAAACCGGTAATCAAAATGTCTGTTTTTAAACATTCCGAGTTAGCCGGTTAAATTTATGTTTGAAATTTGAAAGAAGAGTATATGTTTAACCATAAAATCCATTGAAAATGAAACGTCTGATTACCCTCCTCGTATTAGTGTGCCTTTCATCGGTTTTATTTGCTCAAAGAGGCACCTATGAAAACCCGGTTAAGGTTTTAAAGGACCTTAAGTCTGAACATAAAACAGCATCATTTGCACAGCAAAATGAAACAAATGATGAAATAAAATTGCTTAAACCAAATTATACGAGAGGAAAGATTTGGGTGAACGATTCAATTTTATCCTACAAGGCAAACGGAGCAGATTGGGAATTGACCGAAGACTTCAAAGTTTTGCTTCGCGATGATTACGGGAATATGACAAACGGGATTACCGGATTTTATAATCCGTTTACGGATATGTGGTCGAAAAAAGACACGATCACGGCAACATACAACGGTCCGGGTATGAACCTTAAATACATGAAAAAACCATGGAACAGCAATACCCAACAATGGGCTGATACCAGTTATTACAATGAGAATAATGAAAACGGCCAATGGATGATAAATTTATCACGCTATTGGGATCCTGTACAAAATAAGTTTTTATCGGGCAACAAAGCATATATGACACTTGACGACGAAGGACACTACCTGTCCAAAACCGTTTACACCTGGGGAGTGAATCATCAACAATGGTTTCCGGATAAAAAACAGACCTATACTTATGATGATGCCGGAAACAAAATACGCGAACTTGGGCAAATCTGGAGCTATGAAACAGAAGCATGGGCCGATTACTCACAAAATGTTTTCAGTTATGATGAGAACGGAAACCTTGAACAATTGCTTACCCAAAACTGGATCAGCGGAATACAGGAATGGAGAAACAATTCACTATCTTTATATACCCGTGACGGGAATGGAAAGATTACGGAACGGCTTGTTCGGAAATGGAACTCTCAAACAGAAGAATGGGTAAACGATAAGAGATATTTATACAGCTACGATGATTCCGGAAACTTGTTAAACAGGATATCTCAAAACTGGAACATAGGAACAGAAGAGTGGGATAATGACCGGCAGTGGCTTATGAGTAACTATGAACAAGGAATCCCGAAGCAAACTGTTTATCAAAATTGGGACAAAGGAACAGGAGAATGGCAAAACGATTTACAATTTTTCATTGAACTTGATGAGTCAGGAAACTATACGCAACAGCTACAACAAAACTGGAACACGGAGGCAGGAGAATGGGAAAATACCGCCCAATGGTTTTCCGACTATGATGAGCAGGGTAACATAACGCAGGATCTCTTTCAAACCTGGAATAACCAGGAAGGCAGTTGGGAAAATGTTTTCAGAACCGATTATTTCTGGTCGGAATTTGAGACATCAGGTATCTCCGACATGAATACAAAACTTGTCAGAATTTACCCGAACCCTGTAACTGATAAGATAACCATCGAGAATGCTGCTGCAGCATCCGGTTTAATGAATGTAAGCATATTGACTGTTCGCGGAAGGTTAATAAAAACCGCTGCACTCAACGGTCAAAAAAGTATTATTGACTTAAGCGGTTTGTCTAAAGGATCTTACATATTACATGTAGAAACAGACAAAGGAACTTATACCACAAAGATCATTAAATTGTAACGTGAGTTCGGTATAAGTACAATCAATTAATGTTTTGATTTAGATAAATTCCTTTGTGAAAACTTTGTGCTTTCGAGTCCTGGTGGCTATTATTCTTGCCAGGAAGGCACCAAGACTCCAAGGAAACACAAAAATTTGCATAGCAGTATCTTGTTAGATTATTCATTATTAAACAGTTTTACGCCGAACTCACGTAAAATTGTAACAAATGACGGAACATTTGCTCTCCCCTATGTAGCTTATTTTCATTGATTCCTCGGATGGTAATCCAGGATCGCCCTCCGCAGGTCTTCCTGATTTAAATGGGTGTAGATTTCCGTGGTGGTAATGGAGACATGCCCAAGCAACTGTTGTACTGCCCGCAGATCG
>JAADID010000028.1 GCA_013151505.1 Chlorobiota bacterium
CTGTACAACAGATATAATATGCGGATGATGTTGAGACGGGTAAATACTACATACATAAAAGAAGTCCGGATTAATACCTTCGATTTACCGAACGGTATTTATTTATTAAGATTAACTTCGGGCAAACAGGTTATTTCCAGAAAAATTATTGTACAGCATTAATAGTTGAATAATTTTTGGAATTGATGAGCGAGGTCCGGCATAATGCCGGACCTCGCTTTGTTTTCGGAAACAGATGCGTGCAATTAATACCTCTAAAATAAGGTATCTGATAGTCTAATATTGGAAAAAGAGTCTTGGGAAATTCTTTTTGATAAATTAGGTATATATAATAGACAAAAAGGAGGCTATTTTGAACTAAGTTTTTTCAAATTGACAAAATAGCATAGATACAAGATGTGTCCAACTATTGCATCCTTTCTGATACTTGTCTGTCTGTTTTTCGTTTACAAATTTTGAAAAAACATGACGATCTAATCTTGAAATAATTAGAGAAAACAATATTATCTTTGCCATGAGAGAAAGTTTTTTGGGTTTGATAGCTCAAAGATAATTTGAGTATCTGAAATGCTTCCCCTTTTTCTAATTTTTTTTATCGTTTAGGACGATATTGAACCAAAAACAGCAAAAAAGCCATAAAAAATTGCTTTTAATACAAAATCTTTGTACTTTCACAGACTTTTTGCTGTGATAAGTGTGCGATAGAGTGATGTTTGGCGAGAGAAGCTGATGAGGAGTGAATGTTCTTAAATTCTATTTTGGGGAAAAATTCTCAAAAATGGTAATTAATTTTTACGCGTCTAAAAGCTTGTCACCGGCGACAATGCATATTTTTACAAATTTTTGGAATAATATTTGTGTTATTGAAAATGTTTTAAAATCTTAACGTATGTAAAAACTAAACTAAGCAATTATTTATGAAAACATCTATACGTATCTTGATATTATTATTGGCTGTAAATCTTTCTGCTTTTCCGGGTTTTGGGCAAAATATTTCTCAAAAATCCCCGCCGAACAAACAGATACCGGTTAAAATAAACAAAAATTTACTCCCTCCCGGTTTTATGGCCGGTCTTCAGATACGACTATTTACCCATACCGGAAATAATGATAAATCAACACGGGATTTTACCTACCGAATGGATACTGCTGTGGTTTATTCCAATGGTACCAATCCCCAACGATATATTTATTCCTACGATTCTGCCGGCAATAAAGTGTCAACTTATACCGAACTAACAACTAACGGGGAATGGGAATATGTTTCCAAGGATAGCGCTACTTACGATTCGGTTGGCAACAGGCTGACTTCACTTTCAAAGATATGGAAAGATGGGAGTTGGGTGAATACATCCCTGTCGGTTTATACTTATGCTGTGAACCATAATGTTGTTACCTCTGTTGGAAAAATATGGGCAACCGATCATTGGGTGTATTCCGACAGTAGTCATTTTACTTATAATGTTAACGGAAATAAAGTGGCTTCTTATGGCGCTGTGTGGTCCGATACAAAATCAATCTGGATAAGCAGCAGTTTCAATCTTTTTACTTATGATTCCATGGGTAACCTCAAACTTTCTTTATCTGAGAAGTGGGGGAATTCGCAGTGGGTTAACAGTCAAATGGCGAAATACACGTACGACACGGCTTCCAATTTAATTAACGGACTCGTGCAAAACTGGGGCGATACCAAATGGGTTAATTTTTATCAGGAAAGTTATACCTACGATTCCGTAAGGAACAGGTTATCCTATACCGGAGAAACCTGGAATGATAGTGTTTGGGTGAATAGCCAGCATTATGATTACACTTATAATAAGTTTGGCCGGCTTGAAGCCGGAATAGGTGAAAACTGGAATGGCAGTACTTGGGTGCGTTTTGAAAAAGGACAATTTACTCATAACGCCTATGGAGGTATAGAAGCCTATTTATACCAGAAATGGAAAGATGATACTGCCTGGAGAAATATTTCTCTCTCACAATATAATTATGATAGCGCGGGTAATGCCTACCTGGGGAATTATTTTGCCTGGGATACCCTGAGCCAAAATTGGTTACAGTACGGGGATGGGCTTTTGCAGATTTATTATAATTACAGCAGTAAGATCCGGTATTTTACCGGATATCAGGTTGATATTAAGTACAATGCTCCTCTCTCAACCGGTGTAAATGATGGGGTTAAAGATGTCGTTTCACAATATACGCTTGCTCCTAATCCGGCTATGGATCATACCACGGTTTCCGTAGGGCTGAAAGCACAGGGGGAGGTGAACCTGAGTTTATATGATATTACCGGTAAAAAGGTGTCGAATGTGTTTCATGGAACATTAAGTAAGGGCATTCATCGTTTTAACATACCAACGGCACAACTTCCTCCGGGGCTTTATTTTGTCTCCTTTTTGTCAGGGAAGCAGGCAAAAACAATGAAACTGATTGTAAGAAAATAATAACTAACTCATAAACTTAAAGTCATGAAAAAATTCACAAACATTCTGACGGCATTTCTCTTCGCAGCCTTTTTTGCGTGGAATATGAATGCAATGGCTCAAACTTACTTTATTACGGTTGTTCAACCCAATGGTGGTGAAAGTTGGGCTGTAGGCACCTCTCATTTGATTTCATGGAAAGATAACCTGACAACGCCGGTAAAAATACTTTTAAGCAATGGAGGCGCTTATGCTGTAATTCCCGGAGCAACAAGTGTAACCGGTTCAACCTGGACATGGAATATTCCAGCTGGTCATGCTACAGGTACTACCTTTAAAATTAAAGTTGAAAGCAAAATTGATAACACGATTCACGATGAAAGTGATGCAGTATTCTCTATCACGGCACATACTTCCGGAGGTACGATACATGTTGTACAGCCGGATGTGACAGGCATTTCCTGGGCTGTAGGCACCTCTCATTTGATTTCGTGGACAGATAACTTAACTGAACCGGTTAAGATAGAGCTTAGCACAGATGGCGGGTCAAATTATACAACTCTCAAAGCATCGGCTACAGGCTCTACATGGACATGGAACATTTCATCTACTCAAACTACGAGTACCACCAGTAAGATTAAGATTAGTAGTACCACAGATGCTACTATATACGATGTGAGTGATAATAATTTTTCTATCACGGCACATACTTCCGGAGGTACGATAAATATTGTACAGCCGGATATTTCAGGTATCTCCTGGGCAGTAGGCACCTCTCATTTGATTTCGTGGACAGATAACTTAACTGAACCGGTTAAGATTCAGCTTAGCTTAAATGGTGGATCTCCAACAACGCTC
>JAADID010000016.1 GCA_013151505.1 Chlorobiota bacterium
AGTGAGCCTTGTCTATACCCGCCGCTTTGTAAAAACCCGGATCATCGGAAACCTGGCAGAGAGTATCCGCACCCATGTCCCCCAACAAATGCTGGATAAAAACAGGGGAACTGTTGTGGAATGGAGGTGAAAAATTGAAAGGAACCATGGCGGACTTTATATGTCTTTCTCAAAAAAATTCAGTTTTGCGGTTATTGTTCTGTTAGCTGATCAGGTCATTTTTAAAGGCTGATTTAAGTTAAAACGCGTGTAAAAAAGAAACCAGAATAACACCGGCATACCGCTCGTTTTTTGTTATTCCAAAAAATATTATAAATTTGAATTAATAATTGAGATGCTTTTCATTTGAAAATACCGCCTGTTGTTCATGACAATTTGACTAAGTATTGGAAATTTCCGAAGCATTAATCTTAAAAATCACAATAAAAACAAATTATAATTACTTGAATAACAATCAATTATTATCCATTTTTTAAGGACGCATTATATAACTAAAAACCAACATCATGAGAAAAAATCTACATTATTTGAAACAGTTGTTTTTTACGCTAATGATAATATCTTTTAGTGCGGGTCTTCTGCCCGCACAGGTGGCAATAAACAATGACGGCTCAAGTCCCGACAACTCTGCCATGCTTGATGTAAAATCTTCGAGCAAAGGGCTGCTGATCCCGCGGTTAAACACGACAGCAAGGCTTACGTTGTCTTCGTCAGCCGTTGCAGGACTGATGGTTTACGACACCGACTTGAATAAGTTTTTTTATTTCAACGGAACGACATGGCAGGAAGGATCAACCGGCGGTTTCTGGAGTTCGGATACTTACAATGTCTTTTTAACTGACGGCACTGACAGCCTTGGCATTGGTACCAGTAATCCAAACCGGAAATTTGAAGTTTATGGAGGCTGGAAAACCGCAAGACTTTCATCATATAATAGTGGCGCTTTTATGGAATTCAAAGGAACCAATGAATTAAATTGGGCGATTGGAACATGGGGTGGCGATTTGCGTTTCCTTTCAACCAGCAATGGTTTTACAAACGTGACAGACAGGTATTCTCTTGATACAACTGTCTTTTATCCCTGGAATGACAATTCAATATCATTGGGTACCAGCAGTAATCGCTGGAGTAATTTTTACAGTGTTGACGGACATTTCAGTGGTAACTTGTATGCTCCGGTAAAAATTTACGATGACATTAATCAGAACACGACATTATATATTAATTCCAAGAATATTAATGACAGTTCAACCCTTTATTTCGGGGAAGGTAGTGGAGCAACCTATGGGATGTACTGGCTTTATGATGGCAATGGAAATGAGCTTGAGTTATGGGGAAATGACGGATTTAATTTATTGGGGCCGCACATGGTTATAAAACGTTCCGGCAACGTAGGAATTGGTGTTACAAGCCCTGTTGACCGTCTTCATGTTGCTGCCACAGGAGATAACCGTACAGCCTATTTCACAGGTGAAGGAATCGGGATACCCGATGCAACCGTTTACTCGGCAAATACAGGTACAAATGGCATTGCGGGATATTTTGAATCGAATGGCTCGGATGCAACCATGGTTATCCAGCAAAACGGAACAACCGGGCCGTTTCTCAAAGCATTCGGCCCCAACGGAGGTAACGAGGAAATAAAGATAGACAATGACGGGACAACTACTTTTTATAACTCAAGTTATTATAAAACGGTCGTGATTGACCCGTCCGAATCCGGTACAAACGATGCAGGCCAGATCACACTTTTTAATGCAACAGGTACTACGGCAACCATTGAAATAGATGGAGATTGGGGTGGTTCGGGTTATGGAAGAATAACAACCAATCAGCTACAGATCACAGGGGGAAGCGATCTCTCCGAATTTTTCGTGCTTTCCGATCATGACAACATCCGAAAAGGGATGGTCGTTTCCATTGACGAAAACAACCCCGGTCGCCTCGCAATATCAAAAGAGGCTTATGATAAAAAAGTAGCAGGTATAGTTAGCGGAGCCAAAAATATTAAACCCGGCCTCATTATGAGCCAGCAGGGCACCATTGCCGACGGCGAACACCTTATCGCTCTTTCCGGAAGGGTATATTGCTGGGTTGACGCCACAATGAATCCCGTAAAGATCGGGGATATGCTTACTACTTCCAACCTACCCGGATATGCCATGAAAGTCGTGGATTTCGAAAAAGCCCGGGGCGCAATCATCGGAAAAGCAATGACTTCCCTGAAATCGGGAAAAGGCCTTGTATTGGTTTTGGTTTCTCTGCAATAAAAAACAGAAGATATGAAAAAGAATATTTTATTTATACTGTTTTTTACTGTGTTGTCTGCATTTGCCGCTGCCTTTTATTTCGGGGGTTTCAACAACAAAACCACCGGTGAATACAGACCTGATGCGCAAGTTAACAAAGCTTTCGATAAAGCAACTCACGCCGGTGCATATTTTAAATACAGAAGAAGATCAAGAGCGGATGCAAACGGTAATATACCCATGGACGGTTTGGTCAAGGCGAAAAAACACATTGATCAAATGAGAGGGGCATCCCGGGATGCCGGACTCTGGGAATGGGACTGGCTGGGTCCTTCGAATATTGGCGGAAGAATAAGAACAATACTTCCCAACCCGAACAATGCCAGTATTTTATGGATAGGTTCGGTATCGGGAGGGATATGGAAAAGTACAAACTCAGGGGCTTCATGGACTCCTGTTGACGATTTTATGACTAACCTGGCCATTACTTCAATGGTGTTTGACCCCTCGACAACCAGCATCATGTATGCTGCCACAGGAGAAGGATTTTACAATTTCGATGCCTTGCCGGGAGCCGGTATTTTTAAAAGTACGGATGGAGGGGTAACATGGAATCAACTGACAAGCACGAACAATAATAATTTCAAATATGTTAACCGGCTGGCTGCACATCCAAACCCTGACAGCGCCGGTGTTATTTATTGTGTAACTTCCACAAATCGTGTGTATAAAACAACAAGCGGTGGAACATACTGGGACCTCAAACTGAATACCGCCACACGTCCGGCAGACATCAAGATTGATCCTAATAACCCCAATGAAGTTATTGTGGGCTGTTATGGTGATGTCTATCTTTCCGGTGATTATGGCGAAACATGGACGAACCAGGCCACAGGGGCAACCAACAAGTTACCTTCGGATGGCGAAAGATGTGAGGTAAGTTTTTGCCCGTCGAACACAAACAAAATTTACGTTTCGATGGATAGAAACGGGGGCGAAATCTGGCGCTCTACCGACAATGGTTCCATCT
>JAADID010000185.1 GCA_013151505.1 Chlorobiota bacterium
GGGCGGTGTCGGGGTGGGGAGATTCGAACTCCCGGCCTCTACGTCCCGAACGTAGCGCGCTAACCGGACTGCGCCACACCCCGTTTTGGGGCTGCAAAATTAATAATAACCGGTGGAATAGCAAAGGTTTTTTATTTATTGTTATTTTTATTGCCGCGAGTTTATGAGTTTTTTGTCTCCACTTTAAAGTTAAGATTATGGCAATAGAAAATTTCACGGCATACAATCCCGTAAGGCTCCATTTCGGGGAAGGAGTGACCGGCGGACTTGGGAAAAGCGCAGCGAAATACGGGAAAAAGGTGCTGCTGGTCTTTGGTAAAGGATCGGTGAAAAAATACGGTTATTATGACCGTGTTGTTGAACAGTTGAAGATGGCCGGGCTTGAAATTGTTGAGTACTCAGGCATCAAGCCCAATCCCGTTATCGAAGATGTAAGGATGGCTACCGGTCTTGGACAACGCGAAAATATTGAGGTTATCGTGGCACTGGGCGGCGGCAGCGTGATTGACTCGGCAAAGATCATCGCCCTTGCCATTGCTTCAGGCTATGACGGATGGGATATCATAAAACACAAAGTGAAACCTGAAAAAACCATTCCTTTGATCTGCGTGCTTACGCTGGCAGCAACAGGTACCGAGATGAACGCAGGAGCAGTGGTACAGAATCATGATACCGGCGAAAAGATCGGGTTTGTCCATGAATTGAATTTTCCCAAAGAGTCGTTTCTTGACCCCTCATTCACCGTCACCGTCCCGAAAAACCACACAACTTATGGCATCACGGACCTGATCGCCCATGCACTGGAGGTTTATTTCGGCGAAGGAGAACCTCCGGTAATTGACCAAATCACCTTTGACATCATCAAAGATGCCATGCGCTGGGGACCGGAGTTACTTGACAACCCTGAAAATGTGGAATTGCGCGCCAATATCATGCTGGATGCCACGCTGGCACTTAACGGACTGACCCGCTACGGCAAGAAGAACGGCGACTGGGGTGTACATGCCATCGGACATGAGCTCTCATTGTTGTATGATATGCCACACGGGGCGTCATTAAGCATCGTATATATGGCGTGGCTTAAATTGCATAAAGACCGTATTTCCGAAAGAATTAAAAAACTGGGGAAAAATCTTTTCGGGGCAGATTCTGTGGAAGGAACCCTCGATGCCATACGGTTGTTTTTTCAAAGCATAAATTCTCCTGTTACGTTACAGGATGAAGGTATTGGCGAGGATCAGAAAGAAATTATCATCAGGCAACTGAACAAAAACAGCGCATCAGGTATGCACCATGCTTTAACTGATGACGACCGCCGGAAGATTGTTGCCCTGATGTATTCTCATTAAAAACCTGTTTTTATGACAATTAAAAAGCGTTTTACAAAACATTATCAAAACGGATTTACGCCCTGGGTACATTACAAGGCAGACCATAATCTGATAGAAGTGGTGGAAAGCTGGCCTGTCAAACCCTGCAAGGTGTTTGAACCGGGGTGCGGAACAGGAACCGATGCCATTTGGCTCGCACAGGCCGGATTTGATGTCACGGCATGCGATCTGGTTGAAATCCCGCTCAACACAGCCCGCGAAAATGCAAAAAAGGAAAACGTCACGGTTGAATTCCTTCACCTTGATTTTTTAACAGCGGAAATAAAAAACGCTCCTTTTGATTTTGTTTTCGACCGGGGTTATTTTCACTCATACCGTACACCGGGCAAAAGAAAAAAGCTGGCAAAAAAGGTAGCTTCCGTTTTAACTGACGATGGTTTGTGGCTTACCCTGGTTGGTAGCTGCGACAGTCCCCCGCGCAAAACAGGCCCACCGATGCGGTCGGCAAAAAATATTGTTGACGCTGTGGAAAAATACTTTGAAATCCAGTTTTTAAAAGCCGGTTTTTTTGGCGGCAAACATAAACCCGGTTCAAAACTGTGGATCTGTCTGATGAAAAAAAGAACTTCCAGAGCCTGCTGATATTTCTTTACTGGAAAATATGCAACCATTTTTATAAGGTTTTTGTCATTGAAGTATAAGATTGAAGGTAATTTTATATCTTGCAGGGTGGAAAGGTATGCTTATTAGAAGCATGTTTAAATGGCCCGCATGATTTTTGACAATGCCTTCATAGAAAAGTTAAAATCCCGCGACAAGAAAGCGCAAGAGGCTTTTTACCAGCAACTTGCGCCAAAGATGTACGGGATATGTCTCCGCTTCGCCGGGAATACCGAAGAAGCAAATGACATACTTCAGGAAGGATTTATCCGGGTTTTTAACCATTTGAAAGATTTCAGGGAAGAGGGTTCTTTGGAAGGCTGGGTTCGGCGGACGATAATCAATACGGCCATTAATTTTTATAAAAAAAGAATTAAGCAGGGCAAAAAAACGGAACTGGAAAACGTCAGGGAGAAAACGGATAGCAAGCAATATATTATTGAAAAAATGGCAGCCGACGAGCTGATCGAATTGATCAGGGAGTTGCCCGACGGTTACAGGGCGGTTTTCAACCTGAATATAATAGAAGGGTACACACATAAAGAGATAGGTGAAATGCTGGAAATATCGGAAAACACATCCAAATCCCAGTTGTCACGTGCCCGGAAAGCTTTACAGAAGAAACTGATATCAATTAAAGAAAAAGAACAAGGTGGAAAAAAACCAACAAAACATTGACCATCTGATCAAAGCGAAATTTGATGATTTTGCCCCTGCCCCACCGGAACATGTCTGGAAAGGTATCGAAAAGGGCATTACATCAAAGCCTGCGTTCTTTGTCCGCTATGGTAAGCATATTGCAGCGGCAGTTGTTCTGTTGGGATTGTTACTGCTCGGCGTATGGTATTTTTCTTCACGATCAGCCGAAACACCTGTCAACAAACTGCAGATGTCGGACACCGTTCCGGTGAACACTTCAGACGAACCGGCTACACTCGGCAATCCCGGGGAGAAAAAAGAATCGGCCACCCTGAATATCGAATCCGGAGAAACAGATAATATTTCTTCAGATAATCAGGAAAGCGAAATCGTTTCCGCCGGTTCATCTTCCGAAGATGGGGCTAATAATCCTGCATTAGAAACCTCTGGAAATTCAAAAATCGCTTCTGCCGGTGAAACGGTTTCAGTCATTGCCGTGGATCACGGGGAGGTGTCAAAAACAAATAATGCCCTGACAATGCGCGATGAGAATGGCATCTTCAGCATACCTTCCCTGTCTTTGGCCTTCAACAATACTGTTTTGCCTAAAACGGATGTACCGCAAAACACCTATGCTGTTCAAACCGTTGCAACTCAAACCAAAACAAAGACACCCGGGCTTTGGTCAACCGGTATATATTTTACACCGGAAATGTATTTTGAAAATTACGACTCACTGAAAACACTTCCTTCCTATACTTTAAGCGTTGAACCTACGTATTATATCAACAAACATCTGTTTGTCAGGTTCGGCGTGGGCTTCACTTACGGACATGATCGCGGATATACCAGAATAAATTATTCCGGCAAAAGCCTCCTCGGAACGTATGAAGATGTTTACGACGTAACATTTGACAGTGTTGACGGCCAGCTTGTCGCCACTTATTATACCAAAACAAGGGAAATTTGGGACACCACCGATCAGATTGTTGTTAAGGAACCTACAAATACTTATTTCTACATTCAAACACCGCTGATGTTGGGATACTACCACCGTTCGAACCATATCAACTGGTATTTTTACGGAGGCCCTTCCTTTAATTACATGATCAGTAAAAACATTGAAAAACCCATTAATGACCTGGATTATATAGAACTGCTTAATGTTGATAATCACTTGCCAACACGGTCGGATTATTATATTCAGCTCTGGCTGGGGGCAGGCATCGAATTAAAAGTTTCGGACAAAGTTTCACTTTCGCTTGAACCGAACTACAGGCTGACTTTAAATGACTTTTATCAGGAACAATCATATAAGAAGGCATTGTCAGGTTTTGCAATGCGTTTCGGAATTGTTTATTATTTCAAATAATGGAAACGGGCTTATGAAAACAAAAATACTCTTAACAATTGCATTGATTACCTCTTTTATGACAGGGGTAGTTGTGCATTCCTCGGGGCAGCCGCAGGAAAAACAGTATTATGAGATTGATATTACCGGGCAGCTTACACACTCGGAATATGGAAGCCCTATTAGCGGGCATACTGTCTATATAACCTGCGATACCTCGTTTTCAGGTGTGATGAATTATTACAAAGAAGTAATTACCGATGAAGATGGTTTCTACCACGACACCCTCACCACCACGCTGACCAGCGGAACTGTTTTTGTTTACACTTATGATTATTACGGAGAAAAGCTGACAGACACACTCCATTACCGTTTTCTGGATGCAACTAATAACAATACTTTCATCTCAAATTTTTCAGTATTTGTCCCCTATCAGGCACCATTGCTTCAGGCCCGTTTCAGTTTTCAGCAAACAACTACGGAAAACAAACTCATGTATTCGTTTTTTGATGAAACGAAAAATGAAAATATAGTCAGTTGGAACTGGGAATTTGGCGACGGGACCATTTCTAATGTTCAGAATCCGGTTCACATTTACCCCGATCCGGGAACCTATAAAATAAAACTCACTGTCAGCGCCTACGTGAATAATCACCTGGAGATAAACAGCATCAAACAATACCTTTATATCGGGAACAGGAGTTATTATCACATGGGGGGCCATTGCTTTGATGACCATTTGTTCCCAATTGACGAAGGAATAGCTTATTTATTCAGAATCGAAATCACAAATCAGTTAACCCCTATTGACACCATGTTTTTCGACACGCTGGGGTATTACTATTTTTATCAGATTCCTGAAGGCAATTATTATATAAAAGCGCTGCCTACAAAAGAATCCAAATATTTTAGTAACCTCATGCCTACTTATTACGGTGACAACATTTACTGGGAGAATGCAAAAATTATTGACCACAACAAAACAAACTGGGAATACGATATTCATCTGGTCAAGGGGTTGGGGATAGATTCAGGAAACGGAAAAATATCCGGCTCCGTCATTCAGACACAGTCATTCATGAATTTCAGGACTTTATCCATTGAAAATGTGAACATCATTTTATATGATGCCGCGGGTTCTCCATTGATTTGTACCTATTCGGACAGCGACGGGCTTTTCAACATAGACAACCTGCCGCTGGATACTTATTACCTTGGCGCTGAAATTGCCGGCATACCTCAGCAAAAAAGCAAAATTGAACTCACGGATGAAAACCCGGAATTTGACGATATTGTTATTGACCTGAATACCGGCGACATCACACTGGATATTGCCGAAAATCAGGGTGACAGCCAGAACATACTGGGAATGCCTTATCCGAATCCGGCGTCAACCTACGTTAATTGTCCTGTAAAGATATCTCACTCCGGAACTGCTGCTGTTGATGTGATCAACTCCCACGGGCAGGTTGTATTTTCCAGATCTGTCAGTTTGCCGGGCGGAAACTCAAACCGGATCACAGTGAATACTTCACAGTTTGAGAGCGGAATCTATTTTATCAGGATTGTAACCGATCAGCAAATTGGCCAACAGCGGTTTATTGTCTCAAAATAGACAAGGCTTCTAACTTCAGATTTCTACCTCCCTATCTCCCACTTTGCCCCATCGGGAGTATCTTTAACGATGATGTTCAGTTTATTCAGTTCGTCACGGATATAGTCGGCTGTGGTGTAATCCTTATTCTTTTTGGCTTCCTGCCTGATCTTTAAAATAGTTTCCATCAATCCGTTTAGCAAAGCCGTGTCACCCGTCTTGTTTTCTTCTTTCCGGATGCCCAGCAAGTCAAACAGATAAGTTGAATACAGGTCTTTGGCAAATTTCAGGTCATTTGCCGATAGCTTTTCTTTTCCCGCATATACCTGGTTGATAACCCTCGATAAATCAAACAAATGCGCAAGCACAACCGGTGTGTTGAAGTCATCATCCATAGCGTTCCTGCACAAAGCTTCAAAACGTTTTACATCAACTGATGAACTGTCCGACGGTTTGATCTCATCAATCACACGGTAAGTGTCAACTAGCTTGTTCATGCCTTTTTCCGCAGCAGCAAGAGCATCATTTGAAAAATCAAGCGTACTGCGGTAATGGGCCTGAAGAATAAAAAAACGGATGGTCATGGGGCTGTATGCCCGGTCGAGCGATTCATGCTCCCCGCTGAAAAACTCATTCAATGTGATGAAGTTTTTTAACGACTTACCCATTTTCTGGCCGTTGACCGTTATCAGATTATTGTGCATCCAGTATTTTGCCGGGTCGTGGCCCGTGGCTGCATTCGACTGGGCAATCTCGCACTCATGGTGCGGGAAGAGCAGGTCCATCCCCCCGCCGTGAATGTCAAACCGTTCACCGAGGTATTTGGAACTCATCACTGAACATTCAAGGTGCCATCCCGGAAAACCTTCACTCCAGGGTGATGTCCAGTGCATGATGTGTCTGGGATCGGCTTTTTTCCACAGCGCAAAATCAAAACTGTTTCTTTTCTCCTTCTGGCCGGAAAGCTCCCGTGTATATTGATACAAATCTTCCAGCTTTCTGCCCGAAAGTTTACCGTAATGATAATCTTTGTTGTATTTCTCCACATCAAAATAGACCGATCCGTCTTTTTCATACGCATAACCTTGATTCATAATGGTTTTAACAAGTTCGATCTGCTCGATGATATGCCCCGAAGCCATGGGTTCAATACTCGGATGCAGTATATTCAACTGATCCATATTCTGGTGATAACGGTCGGTGTAGTACTTTACCACCTCCATGGGTTCCAGTTGTTCCACGCGGGCTTTTTTTGTGATCTTGTCTTCCCCCTCGTCCGCATCATCTTCAAGATGGCCCACATCGGTTATGTTTCGGACATACCGGACTTTATAGCCGAGATGGCGCAGATAACGGAAAACCACATCAAATGTGATGGCCGGACGTGCATGACCGAGATGTGCATCCCCGTAAACGGTTGGGCCGCAAACATACATACCTACATGAGGTGGGTTGAGCGGTTCGAATATTTCCTTTTTCCGGTTAAGTGAATTGTATATTTGTAATTTGCTTTCCATTTTGTTGATCAATTGAATCTGCAAAAGTAGTAAATAGAAAATCTCAAAGCACAGTTAAGCAGAGAGGCGTTTAAAAAAGATTTTTATCAATGTTTAAAAGTTAAAGCGGCTTGACATAACACCGGCGCCGTTTGTGCTGGATATATTCGTAATTCTTCCAGTGAGTGGCCCCTTTTACATTGGATTCAAACATCCCGGTTGTTTCCACCCACTTGACGCCGTTTTCAATCATGGATTTTTGCAGTTCGCTGATAAGGATGGCAGGCAATCCGAGTTTCTGGTAATGCGGTTCAACACCGGTCAGGAGCAGGTCCATCTCTTCCGGGTTCTTCAGGGCTTTCATGATGTGATAAAACCCAAACGGGAGCATTTTTCCACGGGCTTTTTGGAAAGCCCTGGATAAGCTGGGTAAACCAACGATAAAACCTATCATTCTGCCGTCTTTGAAAATTATTACCGTGTATTTAGGCTGCAATATGGGAGTATATTTTTTGGCTACAAAATCAATCATTTCATCCGTAAAGGGAGCTACATACGGCAGTTCGGCAAAAGCAACATTGAGCAGTTCAAATACCTCGTGAATGTATTTTTTAATATGCTTTTTTTTGCCCATGTGTATCACTTCCAGTCCGTTTCGTTTTTTGACAATGTCGGCCAGCCGAAGCGCTTTTTCGGGAATTTCCTCAATCTTCAGACGGAATTCAACCCAGTCGGTTTCCTTTTCGTAACCCAATGCCTCAAAGTGTTCCTGGTAATACGGATAATGCATCACCGATGCAATCGAAGGCAAATATTCAAATCCTTCGATCAACAGGCCCTGATTGTCAATATTTGTAAAACCCAACGGACCATGAACAGCTTCCATTCCCTGTTCACGTAACCAGTTTTCCGCAGTTTCAAAAAGTAACCGTGAAACTTCCTTGTCATCAATAAATTCCATTCTTGATATCCTCCCCATGTTTCGTCCGACTTTTTCATTGTAAAGGTGATTGATGATCGCAGCAATACGCCCGACACAAACGCCATCTTTCCATGCTGTCCAGAATTTTGCGTCACAAAATTTAAAAGCAGGGTTTGTTTCCGGTTTCAATTGTTTCAACTCACCGCTTTTCAAAGGAGGGATCCAATTGGGATAGTCCCTGTAATGACGATATGGAAAATCTACAAATTGTTTCTTGTCTTTTGTCGAAACGACTTCCCTGATAGTTATCATAATCAATTGGTTCAAATTAAAGAGTAAAGTTACTTTTAAAAATTATATAATCCGAAATCCGTGGCTAATTTAGATTGATTAAAACTTGTGTTTTAATACATTTGTTCCTGAAAAATTTGATACCTGTTTATTATGGAAAGAATACTGATTATCGGGAGTCTGGGGCAAATCGGTTCCGAACTCGTTGTAGCCTTACGTAAAAAATACGGAAATGAAAATGTTTTCGCCACAGACATCAAAAACCCGGGTAAGGAATTAAGAAAAAGCGGTCCCTTTCAAATCCTTGATGTACTTGATTTTAAAAACCTGCTTCATTTCATCATCAGGCATCACATAACCCAGGTCTATAACCTGGCAGCCGTATTGTCGGGCAATGCCGAAAAAATGCCGCTCCAGGCGTGGGACATCAACATGAAAGCGCTGATGAATACCCTTGAAGCCGCCCGTCAGTCGCAAGCCAAAAAATTGTTCTGGCCAAGTTCAATTGCCGTGTTCGGCCCCACAACTCCCCGGCACAATACACCGCAACTTACGGTAATGGAACCCAACACGGTTTATGGTATTTCGAAACTCGCCGGAGAACGCTGGGGCGAATATTACAATAAACGTTATGGTATTGATTTCCGCAGTGTTCGCTATCCCGGGCTGATCAGCTACAAAACGGAACCCGGTGGCGGCACGACTGATTATGCCGTGGAGATTTTCTTCGAAGCGGTGACTAAAGGAAGTTACGAATGTTTTCTTTCGGCTAAAACTGCCCTTCCCATGATGTTTATGGAAGATGCTATCCGGAATACGATCAAACTGATGGAGGTTGACGGTAACCGGTTGTCCTTGCGGTCGGCTTACAATATGGCCGGAATTTCATTTACCCCCAAGGAACTTGCCGACAGTATTCAAAAAAGAATGCCGGAGTTTAAGATTTCCTACAAACCTGATTTCAGGCAGGCTATTGCCGACAGCTGGCCGGCAAGTATAGATGACAGTGTAGCCCGAAACGACTGGGGTCTGAACATTAAATTCGACCTGGAAAAACTGGTTGATGTAATGCTTGAAAAAGTCACAAAAAAATTAAAAGGCTGATTATTTTATTTCATATCCGGATTTTCCGGTTTAAAAACATTAAATAAAACTTTATTTTCGCCTTATCAAATGGGACAACGCGAAGAAAAATATTATCGCAGGAAGGTCAACACTTCTTACATCACTTCGGTAATCAGCATTGCTCTTGTGCTTTTTACGTTGGGTGTGCTGGGTTTTTTCGTAATTAATGCCCGGAGTATTTCAAAGTACATCCGCGAAAATATCGGTTTCGAAATCATTATGGAGCAAAATACAAGGGAAGCCGACATCCTTCATCTTCAGAAGATGCTGGACACCAAGCCTTACGTGAAAAGTACCGAATACATCACCAAAGAAGAAGCGGCCCGCAGGCTTTCGGAAGCCCTCGGTGAAGATTTTACCGACTTCTTCAAAGATGCTGACAACCCGTTGCTGCCCTCCATTGATGTGCGGTTCAATGCCGACTGGGCCAACAACGACAGTCTGGCAAAAATCCAGACTTTTATCCTTTCGAATAAAGGAGTGAAAGATGTTTATTACCAGAAATCGCTTATTCATCTCATCAACCGGAATTTACGTAAGATCAGCCTGATCCTTCTCGGGTTCAGTGTATTGCTGTTGATCATTGCCGTGGCTTTGATCAACAATACCATCCGGCTTTCCATTTATTCGCGGCGGTTTATTATCCGGAGTATGCAACTGGTCGGAGCTACACGTAGTTTTATTCAAAAGCCTTTTATTTTAAAAGGTATAGTCCAGGGGATAACCAGCGCCGTGATCGCCCTTGTGTTGTTGACGGCAATCATTGTCACGCTTTGGAACAACCTTCCCGAGTTAAAACCTTTATCCGGCCCTGAGATGTTGCTTCTTCTCTATTTGATCGTGCTGGTATCGGGGATGTTTGTTTCGGGCATACTGACTTATTTTGCCGTCAGAAAATACTTAAACATGAAACCTGATAAATTATATGGTTAACAATTCTTAATACAACCGGCATTAAAAATAAATTCTTTTACATTTGCCGAAAAAATAAACCATAATGGCAACAAAAAAACCTAAATCAAAAGGAGGAAACGAAGGGCCGCAATTTGTATTCAGCAGGCAAAATTACATAATGATCATTGCCGGGTTATTGATTTTAGCTCTTGGTTTTTTGTTACTTATCGGGGGAGGGTCTGACAACCCGAATGTCTTTAATTATTCCCTCTTTAATTTCCAGCGTCTTACTCTTGCGCCGATTTTAATACTTGTCGGGTACGTAATTGAGATCCTGGCCATTTTAAAACGGCCCAAAGTCCGGTCCTGAAAATCCATAATCAAAGACCTTTAAATGAACTGGATTGAAGCAATTATCATTGCTATTGTCGAAGGAATAACGGAGTTTCTCCCTATCTCGTCCACAGGACACATGATATTGACCGAAGGAATTCTGGGAATGAAAAGCAATGATTTCATTCAGGCCTTTATTATTAATATCCAGTTCGGTGCCATCCTTTCGGTTGTGGTTCTTTACTGGAAACGTTTTTTTCAATCCTGGGATTTTTATTACAAGCTGTTCGTTGCTTTTTTACCTGCCGCCGTGATCGGATTGCTTTTGAGTGATTTTATTGACAGTATGCTCGAGAATGTTTACGTTGTAGCAATTATGTTGATTCTCGGGGGTATCATATTGTTGTTCGTTGACAAATGGTTTAACAATCCGTCGGAAGATCAGGAGATAAGTTACATGACAGCCCTGAAAATCGGGTTTTTCCAGACGCTGGCCATGATCCCGGGAGTCTCAAGGTCAGCAGCTACGATCGTAGGGGGCATGAGCCAGCGGCTTACCCGGAAAACCGCAGCCGAGTTTTCCTTTTTTCTTGCCGTCCCCACAATGTTTGCGGCCTCAGGATACAAACTGATGAAAAACTATGAGTCCATCAATACAGACAATGTCTCTATGCTCATCGTCGGGAATATTGTAGCATTTGTGGTTGCTATGATCGCCATAAAATCATTCATAACCTATCTTACTAAACACGGTTTTAAAATGTTCGGCTATTACCGGATAATCGTGGGCGTAGCCATTCTTGTTTTTCTTGCATTCGGATATGACTTAACTATTGATTGATGGGGTTCGATTTTCTTTCGGGTGAGGTTCTCCTTATTGACAAGCCATACGGTTGGACATCTTTTGATGTAGTCAATTTTCTTCGCTCTTTCATTCGTAAAATTTACGATTTAAAGAAATTAAAGGTCGGGCATGCCGGAACGCTCGACCCGCTGGCAACCGGTCTGTTGATCATCTGCACCGGCAAAATGACCAAAGAAATTGACAAATACCAGGGAATGGACAAAACTTACATCGGCAGCATGGAACTTGGCATTACAACCCCTTCGTTTGATAAAGAAACCGAACCTGACCGTTATTATGATTACAAACACCTGACGGTTGAAGATCTGGAAAAAGCCCGCCAACAATTTTTGGGGGAAATTGAACAAAGACCTCCCGCTTACTCGGCAGTTAAAATAGAAGGAAAACGGGCTTTTGACTACGCCCGCAAAAATGAAGACGTAAAAATAAAAACGAGAAAAGTAACGATCCATGACTTTCAATTGATGAATATCCGTTTGCCGTATATTGACTTTATGGTCAGATGCAGCAAAGGAACATACATCCGTTCGTTGGTTGACGACTTCGGAAAAGCGCTTCAAAGCGGCGCCTGCCTGACCGGCTTAAGAAGGACACAAATCGGCGAATATAATGTGAGTGAAGCATTTACAATTGATCAATACAGAGAATTTATCCTTTCTCAAACCGGACATTCTGACAGTCATTCATCATAAAGTCGGCGCCCCCATTCTAATATTCTCATAATCAAATTTATATCTGTCTTTCTATTGACTTTTTTACTATCTTGTTGTATCTTTGCAAGCTTTTTGTGCTCAACAAGAGACAAGGATTATTTGAGTCCTTAGGAGAAAACGCGTTATTAGTTGGATTTTTAAAGTTAAGTACTTCAAATGAAATTATCACAGTTTAAATTCGATCTTCCCAAAAGTTTAATAGCAAGCCACCCGCCTGAAAACAGGGATGAATCAAGAATGATGGTCGTCAACAGAAGAACAAAAGAAATTGAACACAAGGTGTTTAAAGATGTGATTGATTATTTTGACGACGGTGATGTGTTGGTCATCAACAACACCAAAGTTTTCCCCGCCAGATTATATGGTGAAAAAGAAAAAACAGGGGCCAAGATCGAGGTTTTTTTACTTCGCGAACTGAACCGTGAATCCCGCTTGTGGGATGTTATGGTTGATCCTGCACGGAAAATCCGGATTGGCAACAAACTTTATTTTGGCGAAGACGAGGCGCTGGTCGCCGAAGTGATTGACAACACGACTTCGCGTGGGAGGACACTGCGTTTTCTTTTTGACGGACCGTATGAAGAATTTAAAAAAACCATACAGGCACTGGGAGAAACGCCATTACCGAAAGAGCATGAACGTCCCGCCGAACCCATTGACGATGAACGCTATCAGACCATTTATGCCAAGCACGAAGGCGCCGTTGCAGCACCTACGGCAGGAATGCACTTTTCAAGAGAACTGATGAAGCGCCTTGAGATCAAAGGTGTGAATTTCGCAGAGATCACCCTGCATACCGGACTGGGGAATTTCAGGCCCATCGAAGTGGAAGACCTGACAAAGCATAAAGTGGATTCGGAAGAAATGTTTATTGATCAAAAAACGGCCGATTTGGTTAACAAAGCTTTTGAAACCAAACATAAGGTTTGCGCCGTCGGGACAACCAGTATGAAAGCCCTGGAATCGGCTGTTTCCATTACGGGTAAGATCAAGCCTTTCAAAGGTTGGACCAATAAATTTATTTTTCCTCCTTATGAGTTTCATACGGCCAATGCCATGATCACCAATTTCCATCTTCCCATGTCACCCATGTACATGATGGTCTCGGCCTATCTTGGATATGATTTTGCAAAAGAAGTTTATAAAATCGCTATCAAAGAGAAATATCAGTTCTTTACCTATGGCGATGCCATGCTGATCATCTAAAAGAACAACTGGTCATAGAACGATATAATGCCCGGACAATCTTCCGGGTTTTTGTTTTTTACCAATCAGATATAAAAATAAGTTCCGGGGACCCGGAATTAAATGACATCCGGTATTGCTGAAATGGGTAACTTTACATTTCAATTATGTATTCTTACATGGACTACTACATCCTCATCACAGCCGCAGGAAAAGGGCAGCGTATCGGCGGGAAACCAAAACAGTTTGTTGAATTGTCCGGCATTCCTTTGTTAATGCATACTTTTAATGCTTTTGCTTTCTTGCGATACACGGCAAATTTTATTTTGGTTCTTCCTGAAAACGATATTTCATACTGGAAGGACCTGTGCCTTCAGTTTTCTTTTGATACCCCGCACGAGATAATTTCAGGCGGACCAAAGCGGTTTTATTCGGTGAAAAGAGGACTGAATCTGGTACCTGATAATGCCATTGTTGCCATCCATGACGGGGTGAGGCCGCTGGTTTCACAAGATACAATTCAACGATGTTTTACCCTGGCCGAACGAAAAGGAAATGCCGTACCGGCTATTACCGTTCATGAATCGGTCAGGGAAACGGACGGGGCTCTCAACAAACCGGTTGACAGGAAAAAACTCCGTACAATCCAGACCCCTCAGGTGTTTTATTCAAATCTCATCAAAAAAGCATATCACCAAAACTACCGCGAAGATTTTACGGATGACGTTTCCGTCCTGGAAAGTATCGGGCAACAGGTTTATCTTACCGAAGGAAACGATGAAAATATAAAAATCACTACACCCGCAGATTTGATCATGGCGGAGGCTTTGCTGAAATGGAAAGAAGAAAGATGAGCAGGTTTTAAAGCACAATGATATGTGTTTCAAAGCTTTTACAGGTGGGGTTACAAATCCCAACCAGCGCAAGAAACTTCAGATTTATACTTATAAAAATCTAATTTCCAATTCTACCTCAACCCGCTTCTCCCCTTCCATTTAAATTTGAAAAACAAGCCGGCGAGGGCGGAAATCAGAATATAAAAAGGGTAGATAAACTCAAAAATAAAAAACCAGGAAAGGATTTTGTCTTTTTTTACAAAGGAAGAAAAATTTTTCAGTAACGGATAATCCGTCATCATTTTCAATAATACGAAAAGTGAAAAAATAATAAAGAACCAGGGTCTGAAAATGATGGCGAAAAAAGCGGAAACCAGAAATAAATTGAACAATAGTACAGCGAATGATGTCAGGACAGCCCACGGCATCCGGTATCCTTTTGCTTTGGATGCCCACCGGATCCGTTGTGACAGGAAATCTTTAAAGCTTTCCGGTGCATTAGTCAATACCAAAGCAGAAGGGTCTTTGAGAAAGACAACTGCTGAAGCACCGTACTTTGCTGCAATGGCCTGAACAAGAAACACATCATCTCCTGAAGCAAATTGTTTTCCCGAGGCATCTTCAATCACACCTTCCCATGCCTTTCGTTCAAAAGCAAGGTTCGCTCCGTTTCCCATAAATGGTAAGCCCAGGCCAACAGAACCCGCGCCAACAGCCACAAGGCTCATAAAATCAAGGGAAAAGAATTGCTGTAAAAACCCTTTTTCATTTTGGTAAACAACCGGCGCCATAATCAGTTTAAATTCCTGTTTTTTAAAAGTATTGACCATTCTCCCCAGCCACAGAGGTCCCACCCGGCAATCTCCGTCGGTGGTGACAATCAATTCACCTTTTGCCTTTTTAATGCCGGTGGCAATCGCCGCTTTTTTCCCTTCTGAAACTGATTCGAGCATTGTAATATTCAATGCCGGATTTGCTTTTTCAAACTGCCTGATAATTTCGGTGGTTTTATCTTCACTGTGATCGTCAACGATCAGAATTTCCAGATTTTCAAAGGGGTAGTTTTGCCCGGCAATATCATTCAGCAAATTCAAAATATTTTTTTCTTCATTCCTTACCGCCACGATCAAAGAAATTTTTACATCCGTAATATTATCATCTTGTATGACGGTTTGTATTTTGAACCATCCGATTGTAATCAGGAGGATTACCGTCAGATAAAGCAAGGCTGAAGCCGTTAACGCCCAAAAGTAAATGTTAATTTCCATTTCCGTTGTTTGTCCTGAAAAAACGTAAACTGTAAACAAAGATAAGCCCGATCAGGGCAGGTAAGGCAAGATTCATCACCCACAATACACTGACTGCCGAAGCCACCCCCAATCCTATGGTATCGGTCCATTTTCCAACCGGTTCAAGATACAACGAAAAAACAAAAAGGCTGACCGATCCCCTGACCCCCAACTCGGTGAGGGCAACCGTCGGAATAATGGTCATCAGCAAATAAACCAGACCGATAAGAACGATAGCCGAATAGTAAGATACCGGGACATAAAACGCCCTCAAAAGAAGATAAAACTGAAAGGAGAAAATTACGTACCTCAATGCACTTAACAACAAAACCAGTAACAGGTTTTTGCCCCCATACCATGAAAACACTTCACTGTATTTTCTTATTCGTTTATAAAACCTTCCGCTTATCCGTTCTATGATGGAAGAAAAACCCCCGAAATTGAGGTAGGCAAAAACAAAAATAAATGTCAGAACAAGGATCATTAAAACCATTCCGGAATAGATCCACACGTTGAACTGGTCGCTCATGTCGTAATACCAGGGGAAAAAGAACAACACGGCGAGGAATCCGTAAATTATAGTGATCAGTAACTGGGCCATGCTGCCTAAAATAGTGATCAGGACAGCCTGCAGCCGGTCGGCTTTTTTCAGGACAAAAACCCTGCCCAGATAATCCCCCACCCGGTTGGGCATGAACATGCTCACCGATATACCGGCAAATACCGCTTTGGTGGCCGACCAGAGGGAAACTTTTTCAAGTTTGTCTATCAGGTATTTCCATTTTATAATTTCGAGAAACTGGTTAACCGGTATGAGCAAGGTGGCCAACGCCAGATTAAAATAAAACCGGAATGACCCTGAAATTTCAGGGATGTAAGCCGCGATCTCTTCCAGATTTTTCCTGTAAAATATCTGATCGTACAAAAAACCGAAAGTAAGCAGGATAATAGCCAGCCTGATAAGGATATTGTATGTTTTGCTTACTTTTGTTTTCACTTCTTAATTTTAAAACTTTGAGTTCAGACCGAATAATTCTGGGTATTGACCCTGGCACCAACATTATGGGATACGGATTGATCCATCAAAAAGACACAAAAATCAGTCTGGTCACAATGGGCGTATTGAAGCTGGGAAAATATGCCAACCATGCGCTAAAATTAAAAAAGATTTTTGAACGTACACTCGGACTCATTGAAGAATACAAACCCGACGAGCTGGCCATCGAAGCGCCGTTTTACGGAAAGAATGTTCAATCCATGCTCAAACTGGGGCGGGCACAGGGTGTGGCTATTGCCGCCGCTCTTTACAAAGGGCTTCCCATATTTGAATATTCACCGAAAAAAATCAAGCAATCCATCACCGGAAACGGCAATGCCTCCAAGGAACAGGTGGCCGGCATGCTGTCAAATCTGGTAGAGATAACACATTCCCCCGAGTTTTTGGATGCCACTGACGGACTGGCAGCAGCGGTGTGTCACTATTTCCAGGGAAATAAAATACAAACCGGGAAAAGTTACAGCGGCTGGAAAAGTTTTCTGAAAGATAATCCCGGAAGAAAAGGTTAACGGTTTACCCGGCCTGAATCTTCATTGCAAACAAAGATGTTTTTTCCGGGAAAAATTTGTTTGGAAACGTTCATTTCCGAACAGATTTGTCCGGTCGGCATACAAATTGACAGATGTGTTGTCCCCCGATAATGTACTGTATTTAAATGTTATTTAATTTATTACGAACTTTGGCACGATTATAGC
>JAADID010000144.1 GCA_013151505.1 Chlorobiota bacterium
GCGAATTGTCATTTTAGTCAGCTCTTATCCAATAAATTAAATGTCATTATTATTTAATGAAATTATTAAATGCTTATTTTAAATGACAATTTTGGGTTTACCTCTCATTTTTCAAAAGTAAAAAAATTTGATCTCCCTTGCCATTACCTGTGTTTCTTCATATTGAACTGTTTCACTCATTATTTCCCTCTCTACCATCATTCTCCATATTTCTCCTCACCACCGCTTTCTTTTTCCACCGTCCGGTTTTGTAATATAAAAATGAAAGGGTCAGCCCGAGGCACCAGGCAATGGGAATCCCCCACCAGATGCCGACGTTACCGAATTTTACGGAAAGAAAATAAGAAGCGGGTATCCTGACGATCCAAAGGGTAAACATGGTAATGAACATGGATGTCAGTGTGTCACCTGCCCCCCGCAGCAGTCCCATCAATGAAAACATGGCTGCCATGACAATATAAAAAGAACTGACGATGTACAGGTATTTCATGCCGATGTTTATCACTTCCGCGTCATTTGTAAAGACTGACATGATGGGCCGGGCAAACACAACGGCCACGGCCGAGATAACCGCCGAAATGATCATTGATATTTTTAAGGTGGCTTTTAAACCGCTCCGGATACGGTCAGTTTTTCCGGCACCAATATTTTGTCCCACAAAAGTGGAAATAGCTGCCGAAAAGTTCAGAGAAGGCATGACGGCAAACGAGTCTATCCGCATGGCAATGCTGTAAGCGGCAATGGTTGTCGTACCGAATATGCTGACGATACGGTACAAAAACAAAAATCCGACAGACACCACAGTTTGCTGGATACCGGACGGAAATCCGATCCGGATGCTTTTGATGAATATTTCCCGGTCGAATTTCATTTTCAAAGGGGAGAAATCAAGGAACCTGTGATATTTGTTTATGTAAAAAACTATGGCAAAGAAAGCCGTTGCCTGCGCGATAACGGTAGCGGCTGCAACTCCCCTGATACCCCAACCCAGCCCCAGGACGAAGAAAAGGTCGAGCGCAATGTTTACGATCGTGGACATCACCAGAAAATAAACCGGAGTCCGCGAATCGCCCAGTCCCCGCAAAATAGCACTTGTGCCCTGAAACCCGAAGAAAAGGACGAAACCCAGAGAATAAATTGAGAAATAGTCAACCGCAAGGGGAATAACCTCGGAAGGGAGTGCGATAAGCTGGAAAATGTATTTGCTGATGTAAATCCCGAGAAAGGTCAGGATCAGTGAAGTAAAAAACATGAAAATATAAAGGGTGTCCACCGCCCGTTTGACACGCTCCATATCTTTGGCGCCGAAATACTGGGCGATCACAATGGTAGAGCCGATGGCAAAACCGATCACGAAAGAGACCAGGACAAAAATCAGAGGAAAACTGGCCCCCACGGCAGCCAGCGCTTCTTTTCCGAGAAATTTCCCGATGATGATACTGTCAACAACATTGTACAGTTGCTGAAAGACATTGCCCATCAGCATGGGTAATGCAAAATTCAGTATCAACTTCCCTTCTTTTCCTTCGGTCAGATCTTTCACAAACAAAAAATATATGCAGATTAATTACCGGATAAAGGTAATTGTGTATAATGAAAAGAGTATGTAAATAAGTTATTTCTCTTTTTCTGATTCTTTTTCTGGTTTCTTTTCCGGCTTCTTTTCCTGCGCTGTCGTATCCTTTACATTGAATGCATTTTTAGGATTGAGGTTTTCCACATCTTTCTTGACTTCTTTGATCTCGGAGGTTACACTTTTTTTGACTTCATTGATTTCGGAAGCCACATCCTTAATATCTTTGGCAAGATCGTTTTCTTCGGTGGCTTTGCGGAAATCGCGAATTCCTTTTCCAATGCCCCTTGCCAGTTCGGGGAGTTTCCGCCCGCCGAAAAGCAACAAGACAACCACAAGAATAAGAATGAGCTCATACCCGCCGATCCATCCGCATGTGTATGATACCATAATCGTTTATTTTTTACAAAAATAGTGAAATCAGCCGTGGTAACGCATGTATTTTTTGTTTTTATGGATGAGATTAATTTGAAGTGAGGAATAGCAGCTTTCCCAAAGTTTTGAGCTTTGGAAAAGTCAGAAGTTGTTGGGTAGTTTTCTGTTTTTGCCTGCCTTATCCTAATCATCAGATTATGCCCATAAGCGATTCGTTCCAGCGTGAAACAAAAAATGAGTTTCATCATATTTCCACAAACACATCTCCGTTTCCATGTTTAAAATATCTTTGCACTCGCTAATAAAAAATCGTGATAACAGATTTGATCATTGGATATCCGTGGTGGTCGTTGCTGATCGTCATTCTTACCGGGCTAATTGTAGCCGGATTGCTGTATTACAGGAATAAGGCTAATAAACTGAGCACCTTCCTGACGGTATTGCTTTTCATCGTCCGTTTTCTTGCTGTTACGCTGCTTGCTTTTTTATTGCTTTCCCCTTTTCTGAAAACCCGCATAAAAAATCTTGAAAAACCCATCGTCATTATCGGGATAGACAATTCAAAGTCCATTGTTTTAAACAAAGATTCGACATTCTACAGGAATGTATTCACTGCACAAATGAAAAACCTGGAAGATAAGTTATCAGATAAATATGAGGTTGACACCTGGCTTTTCGGTAAAAAGCCACGACCGGGCTGGCCACCCGATTTTAAAGACGAAACTTCCGACTATGCCGGGTTTTTCAAAACTGTCAAAGAAAACTATAAAGGCATGAACGTGGGCGCTGTGATCGTTGCAGGTGACGGCATCAGTAACCGGGGTATTGATCCCGTGTTTGCGGCATCTGCTTTGAATTATCCTGTTTACACGCTTGCCCTCGGTGACACCACGACCAACAAAGACCTAAAAATAAACGATGTCAGGTACAACAGCATTGTTTACCGCGGCGAAGATTTTCCTCTGGAAGTCAACCTGTCAGCACGGAAGATGAGAGGAGCCAAAGCCACACTCACGGTTTATGCCTTCGGGAAACTTCTGGCTAAAAAGCAGCTAAACATTGGAAGTGATCACTTTAACAGGAGCATCCGTTTCATTTTACCTGCTGAAAAAGCCGGCGTCCAACGAATACGCATCAGGGTTCAGTCACCCGAAGAGGAGATAAACAAGCAAAACAATGCCCGTGATGTTTTTGTAACCATCCTGGAAAACAGGAGAAAAATACTGATCATGGCCAACGCGCCCCACCCGGATATCGCAGCCATCAGGGAAAGCCTGGA
>JAADID010000099.1 GCA_013151505.1 Chlorobiota bacterium
ACTATTTTTCAACAATATGCCCACTCAAACATTTCAGGACTCTACCGGCAAGTCCCTGCTTCGGCCTGAAAGATTTTGGCAATCCGCAACCTGAATTAACCAATTACAAATCATATCACCCTTTCAGGGTTTAACATTTTGTTTTTCTGTTTTCTATGATCATTTCAACCCTTCGGGTTTTGCACCTCACACCCAAAACAAATTCACCAATTACCAATCACTACTCATTGTTTCTAGATCATCTTTTTCATCTGCTTAATTTCTGTTTTCAGTTGCGCGATGTTTTGCTGCTGTACTTCGATTATCTGATGCTGCTCCCGGACGACTCTCATGCCGGTTAATCTTTATAGTAAATTGTAAATCAGAATTTTTCAGAAAACAGGACTAACAAATATACAAAATGCAACAGGCAGTGTCAAGAAAACCGGATGGCAACATCCCATGAATGAAAGAGTATTCCCGTTATTTTTTTCTATATTTGTCGTGAAAAACATCAACAACATTTTTAAAGGTTGATCAAATGATAATTCAATAAAAAGGAAGAGCAGGATTTTTACTAAAAAGGGTTATATCAGATAAATAAGAAATAATAGTTTAATACTCCGAGTGTTGTTTCTAAATGCTTCCGGCACATGAAATCAGCACCGACGGGTTGGCAGGGAAACCGGCCGGCCTCCCGATTCCCGCAGTTACGGGATGAATTGGAAAGGAGGAATACCGACCACCATTGCAATGGTTGATTTACCTCGTTTCCGTTCAGGGCGGGGTTTTTTAATGCGACAGAACAATGGAAGTCAGTATTCTTTTCTTGGTTGCTTTATTCGTCGTTGCCTTCCTTTATGCATCGGTAGGTCATGGCGGCGCCAGCGGCTATCTTGCGCTGATGGCATTGTTCGGCGTTTCCACGGTTTATATGCGCGCCTCGGCGCTTACTTTAAACCTTTTCGTGTCTGCGGTTTCTTTTTATGCATTTTACCGTGGCGGGCACTTCAGGTTGAAAATTTTAATTCCTTTTGTGGCAGGTTCGATTCCCATGGCTTTTCTCGGGGCACGCATAAATATTGATCCGCAGTTGTTCAAGTACATCCTGGGTGTTTTCCTTGTGATCGCTGTGTTGAGAATGGTTTATGTCCCGAAAAAAGGATACCGGGAGGTCATCCCTTTCAACTTTGCTGTTGCCTTTTTCATCGGGGCATTCCTCGGGTTCTTTTCCGGCCTGATCGGCATCGGGGGCGGCATCATCTTAAGCCCGTTGTTGCTGCTGCTGGGCTGGACAAATGTAAAGGAAACGGCAGCGATTTCAGCCATTTTCATATTCCTTAATTCGGTATCCGGAATACTGGGCCTGCTCACCACGGGAATTCTCATCAGCCCGGATATTATTTACTGGGTTGTCGTTGCCTTTATCGGCGGGCTGTTGGGCGCTTATACGGGAAGTTTCCGGTTGTCGTTGATCAGGCTTCGTTACCTGCTTGCATTCGTATTGCTGCTGGCCAGCATAAAATTGTTTTTTGCATGATTCTATTTAAAAATATATGAGAAAGATAAACAACATGATACTTGTTTCGGGATCGGGCCGCAACAGCGGGAAAACAACCCTTTGCTGTGCATTGATTGAAGCTTTATCGGAAACGGGAGAAGTAACGGCGATAAAAATAGCGCCACACTTTCACCTGACCGGCAAACAGCAGGAGTTGACGGAACAAGGGCCGGGTTATCGTATATTTGTGGAAAAAGATACCGGAACAGACAAGGATACTTCGAGGATGCTCAGGGCGGGTGCGCAAACCGTTTATTTTGTGCAATGTGCCGACAGGGGAGTGGAGCATGCCGTGAGGAGTCTGAAACGCTTACTCCATGATGACAGAGCTATTGTTTGCGAATCGGGATCGCTGGGATTATTTTTCGAGCCGTCATATCATGTGCTTGTTGAAAGACCAGAGCCGGACATGAAAAAGGAGTCATATTTGTTGAACAAACACAGGGCCGATCTGATTGTGGGCACAGGGCAAATCGGAATTCAACTTGCCCGGAAGATCATACGGTCCGGTAAAATAAATATACAGGAAAAACAGTATTATGATAAGGATAGAAGAAGCGCATAAGATATTGGATAGTCTCCCGATAGACAAACTGTCAGCGGAAAAGGTTCCCCTTGAACAATCGCCGGGCAGGATACTCGCCGAAGATATTTATGCCGGCGAAGATTTCCCGTCATTCGACAAGTCGGCCATGGACGGCTATGCCATCCGCCGGGAGGATATTGATAAAATACTGGAAGTCATCGAATTCATCCCGGCAGGAAAAAAACCGGAAATGAAAATTACGGAAGGCTGTTGTTCCCGTATCATGACAGGGGCCATGGTGCCTGAGGGCGCCGACATGGTCGTCATGCAGGAGGATGTAAAAAAGGAAGGTGACCGAATGATAACCGTTGTCAACAGAAAGTCGAAAAGCAACATCCTGTATAAAGGGGAGGATGTTCGATCAGGTTCATTGCTTTTGAATCAGGGGATCAAAATAGGCCCGGCGCACATCGGCTTGCTTGCATCGGTCGGAAATGTGAATCCCCTGGTGTTTCAAAAGCCTGTCGTTACGGTGCTCTCCTCTGGCGATGAACTGGTTCCGCCGTCTGAAAAACCGCAGCCGCCGCGAATAAGGAACAGCAATTCGGCGCAGCTTGTCGCGCTGGCAACCCGGGTGGGAGCCGCGGCTGTTGACGCAGGCCTCGTGAAAGATGACCCTGAAAAGATTCTGCAAAAAATTAAAAATGCCGTTTACCGGTCGGATGTGGTGATCATGACCGGCGGTGCATCGGTGGGTGAGCTGGATTTTACGGGAAAGGTCTTCGATATGCTCGGCGCAACCCTTTACTTCGGGAAGCTGGCCATTCAACCCGGTAAACCCGCTCTTTTTGCTACCCTCGGAAACAAATGTTTGTTCGGACTGTCGGGGAACCCGGTATCGTCGCTCGTTCAATTCGAATTACTGGTCAGGCCGGTGATCAAAAAGCTGACAGGATTAAAGATGCAGGATAAGATTTATCAATTACCCATTGACAGGGATAAACGAAGGAAACGATCGGAACGCAAGTTATTTTTCCCGGTGAGAATTACCGGAAACATGGAAGCGGAAGTGCTGGAATATCACGGTTCTGCCCATCTGCATGCCTATCACAGGGCTGACGGGCTGGCTGAATTTCCCATCG
>JAADID010000331.1 GCA_013151505.1 Chlorobiota bacterium
CCCAAAATAAGTCCGAGGTACAACAACAGGATAAAACTGTTTTCTAAATAGATACAGGTTTTCCCATAAAGTTCCTTTTTCAGAAAGTAGCCCCTCGTAACTATTGCCGTGAGCACGATGGAGATGACCATAAACAAAACGCTGGTCCAAATATGAATGTTCAGGACAAGATTATACATGATTTTTTTGTTGACTCAAAAGTACACATACATTGCTTACCACACAACAAACCGAAGAAAAATACGATGGCTCAAATGGTTTTGGAATACATGGCATCCGTGGTTTCCAGCAGCGGATCGAAAGCCATGGCGATGTTGCGGACGATGAAAAATCCCTCTTTGTGCATCCAAACTACATTTCTATGGATACCCGCCTATTCTCATTCGGATGTGCCATCGCCACAAAATCTACTGTTTTTGTTTTCATTCGATGATTTTCTTACTTTTACAAAGTGAAAAACCGGAGAAAACCGGAATAAGTTAGCAGGAAATGTAAGTGTTTTAATTTTAAGTAATTGCCATAAATTGGAGACAGGCTTAAATAAAGAGAAAATTATCAGATACTGGGTGAATGGCTCGGATGAAGATTATGAAACAATGCTTGTGATGTATCATTCGAAGAGATATTCCTGGGCGCTGTTTATCGGTCATCTGATGATTGAAAAATTATTGAAGGCCTATTTTGTTCAGAAAAATGAAAGTTACCCGCCTTACATTCATAACCTGCTCCTCCCGATAACAATGGATCAGAGAGGAAAGTGAGAAATTTCAAGGTAAAACAAAAAATATCAGGCCAATTCAAAACAGGTCAGGCAGCTTATTCCACATTGAGGTCTGTTATCGATACAAGCTTAAAAAGAAATGTTCCGGTAATGCAGTCAATGATGCTCATAGCTCAAATGCCTGTATTAGCGGCTGAATAGTTACAAGTTTTTTACTGTATTAATCATTGTTTTTATTGTGTAAAGTGTATTAACAATACAAGCGAGCTTATTTTATCATGATGTTTTTAAAGAAATCATTTTTACTTCAACTACTTTTGCTGCTTCTCTTCCTGTTGCCAACTTTAATGAAGGCTCAGTCCGTTACGATAAAAAACAATTTTTTTTATGTGGATGGCAAAAAATTCTTTATCAAAGGAATCGGCTACGAAGCAGGAGCAATTCCGGGAAAACTGCCATGGGAAAGAACTTTCGATCCTGATCTGTTACGTTTCGATATGCGAAGGATTACCTCAGCAGGGTTTAATACGATTCGTACATGGTCGGCTTTTACCAAACAAGAACTAGATGTGTTGAAGGAATTCAACATCAAGATTATTATGGGAATTTGGATTGATCCTAAAGGTAATTTCTCCGATGAAACTTTTGTGGAAAACGCAAAAACAGAAGTTTCAAATGTACTCAGTTATTCAAAAAACTACGACAATATCATTGCTTACTTAATCATGAATGAACCTTTGCCCGAAACCATTGTTAAGGCAGGCTACGATAACACGGTGGCATTATGGAAACAGCTTGAAGATATCATTCACACCCAACATCCATATCGACCGGTAAGTATTGCCAATACCAGCACCGGCACTTTCATCAACCCGGCAGTTTTTGATTTTGATGCTTACAATGTTTACCCGTATAACCCGGTAACCGTAAATTATCTATTTGGTTACCAAAACTTTATTCATTACCTCACAACATTGGACATCAGCGGGCATCCGTTGGTCATAACTGAATACGGTTTATCTGTTTCACCCACAGGACCTGGAAATTGGGGTTACGGAGGAAATAGTTTGTCCGAACAACGCAAAGGTGATTTGTATATGTATAAGTCACTTGTTGATGGCGGCGCATCCGGTTCCTGCATTTTTAATTACAGCGACGGGTGGTGGAAAGGCGGTAACCAATATCAGCACGATGATAAGCCTGAAGAATGGTTTGGATTGGTGGGATACAATAATTTATCAGACAAATATGGAGAGGAAAGGCCTGTGTGGGATGCTGTAAAAACGTTTCAGTCAGCCATCATCACCCAGCCACAAAATGGGGGATTGTATCTCACCAAAATACCTGTAGAGGTCTTTGCCAATGACACCATCCGGCAGATTGAAATCATGATGGACAGCCAACAGGTTTATCAACATTCCGTTGACAATAATTACCTCCGGGACACGCTTCATTTTAACATTTCAGACGTGAAAGTGAGTCATTTGATTTTTAACTGTTACGATTCAATTCATCGGTTGGTGAAAACTGAAACAAAAACCATCCTGGTATCTAAAAGGGAATTGGAACTTCCTAAAATCGAAATAAACATAGAAAATCCCAACTATTGGCAAGATGGTTTTATAAAAGTGCATTATCATATTGTTCAATCGCCTCCGTTTACGCCTTCCTCACAACTTGAAACTATTTTTTATCCGCATGTTGGGTTTAATTATGGAGAAAAATACCAATGGAGCCTTCCCCAAAGCGGCCAATCAGACTTTTATTTCCAATATCAATTAAATCCCGATGTGAATGTAGTAACTCTTGGAGCTGCTTTTGATGTGGATTATCAGGGGTTCAAAAAAAGAATTATCGGACATTTGCTTTTATCAAGAATAAATACAATTTCCACAGATGTCTATTCTCCTAACAGGAGGCAAACATCCATACAAATCGTCCCCAATCCGGTCAAATCAAGTTTTAAAGTGACCAATTCAGGAATTGTCAGCTCTCCTTCTTTTCGATATTCCATTTTTACCTCATCCGGCGTCCCGGTCATGAAAAGCCTAACAAGCAGTTGGAGTCAGCCCATTCATATTACCGAGTTGAAGCCCGGAATATATTATATCCGAATTTATGCAGGTAATGAATCATTGGCCCCCATCACAAAAAAGATAGTGAAGCTGGGTGTTCAATATTAAATGCATACATTATTGATTTGTAATTAGGGTCTGCTGATTTTCTCTCCACCCTAATCAGAATAAAACATATCGTACCTACAGCACTCCTTAACCCACATTGCAGCAAAAACGGCCAAGAATCAAAAATATCGGTTAATAACCCTGAAAGTTATCAACAACTAATTTCACACTAATTTTTACAAATCAGAGTTTCAAAAAGATACAATTTTGTATTTTTCAGAATGTCCAATGTAGTGCTACCTGAGAACTTGACAAGTAACAAGTTATGGTGTAAACTTGTTCCTATGTTTGTTAAGCCGTTATTCAAATATAATAATCCGTTTGTCGGAAATAGCCGGTCTCTCCATTAACGAAAGTCAAAAAGTTGACCTTGCTACGATTACTGCTTTTAACATCAATGCCAGATATGATGATTATAAAATGAGTTTTCAAAAAAAATGCACTCCGGACTTTACGAACCATTGGATAGAAAAGTTAAACCAGCTCAGATCATGGATAAAAAAACAAATCAAAATATCATAAAATTCATTTCTTCGGTGGCATCATCGTATCCCCGGTTTGTAAAAGCTTACCTTTTCGGTTCTTTTGCACGGCGCTTAAACACTCCGGACAGTGATATTGATATTGCCCTGGTTTTTGAGAATCTAATAGATGAAGAAAAATTTGATATGCAGGTTCAGTTGCTATTGCTTGCCTCCGGGTATGATACACGTATTGAGCCGCATCCCCTTTCAAGTCTCGATATGGAAACAGATAATCCGTTTGTGGAAGAAATAATGAAAGCAGGTATTGAACTTACCTTGCAGGCTTCTGAGCTGTAGATATTTATTGGGTTTGGCTTTTTTATGATAATTACTGTAAATCTGTGGATGCCAAACTTCCTGTCTTTTTAAATCGTCTTTGAGTACATGGCGTCTGTGGTTTCCAGCAGCGGATCGAAAGCCATGGCGATGTTGCGGACGATGAAAAATCCCTCTTTGTGTACGGTCACCTCATTTCCGTTGATGCTTACCAGATCATCCTGTAAAAATTCGTCTAATTTTTCCGGATTGAAAGCCACAATTTTTTTTACTTCGGCTGC
>JAADID010000025.1 GCA_013151505.1 Chlorobiota bacterium
AAATCCAGTTGGATGACCGGGTAAAAATGTTTGAATCCATTGTTTTGATATTTAAGTTTTATAAACAGGTTGCAAACATAAATAAGTTTATAATGTAAACCAAATAAAATGACAACTTTTTTGAAATTATTTCAGATGACCCTGCTATCCTGTATGTTGTAAAACTTTTCCGGCAAGTGTAAAAGAAAAAACTAATTTTGAAACATGCTTAAACCGGATTTGAAATATGTTTGGGTTATTCTGCTCTTTTCGTTGATAATTATTCATTCGGAAGTCAATGCCCAGTATTTCAGCAACGGACAGGATCCGGCATCCGTCAAATGGAATCAGATCAAAACCGGAAAATTCAGGATCATTTATCCTCAGAATTATGCGGAAATGGCACAATATTATATTAACCTTTTCCGCCTGACCGGCCCGGAAGTAGCAGGACCTTACCTGGAAATGCAACAGATAAAACGTGTACCGGTTGTATTGCATAACCGGATCACAACGTCAAATGCCATGGTTCCGCTGGCACCCATCCGCATGGAATTTTTCGAGATGCCTTCCCAAAATATTTATCCGCAGCTCTGGTCGAAACAACTGGCATTGCACGAATACCGGCATGTGGTGCAGATCAATAAGATGAAACAGGGACTGACCAAAGGGCTTTACTATGTATTCGGCGAGCAGGCTATCGCGGGCGTCATGGGCCTGTGGCTGCCATTCTGGTTCATCGAAGGGGATGCCGTGTTTTCGGAAACCTTGTTCAGTCACAGCGGGAGGGGAAGGAAACCCGATTTTATCTATCCGTTACAAGCCCAGGTGCTTGACAAAAAGATTTACAAATACGATAAAGCCGTTTTCGGTTCCTTCCGGGATTTTGTTCCCGACCATTATACCCTCGGATACCAGCTTGTTGCCTATGGCATTGAGCACTACGGCATCGGCATGTGGGACTTTACCCTCAACCGGGTGGCGAGGAGGCCATACTATCTGGTTCCTTTTACCACGGCCATAAAAAAACAGACGGGAAAGTTCAAAGTACAGTTTTACAATCAGGCACTGAAATCGTTGCAGGTACAGTGGTGGATCGCTGACAATCGCTCTGCCGACACCCTTATGGAGATCGTTTCACCTGAAAATAAATTTTACACGAGTTATCTTTTCCCCAACCCGGCCGGTGACGGAAGCGTCATTGTTGAGAAAACAAGCATTGATGATATTAACCGTGTTGTACGCATAACAGCCGACGGGAAAGAGGAACGTTTGTTTACTCCCGGTTTTGATTTTAAAGAATCACTTTCGGTTTCCGGAAGTACGATCTGCTGGAACGAAAAGACTTTTGATCCCCGGTGGGAGATGCAGGACTATTCGGTGATCAAATTATACGATCTGAAGACGAAAAAAGTCAGACAACTGACACGGAAATCACGGTACTTCGCTCCTGCGTTGTCACACAGCGGAAAGCAAATTGCCACGGTTTATGTCAGTCAGCAGTCGGAATATGCGATACATATACTGGATGCTTCTTCGGGTGTGGTATTGAAAAAGTTCAGCACTGACGACAACCTGTTTTTCCTGACCCCCCACTGGTCGGAAGATGACCGTGACCTTGTTGCCGTGGTTTTGGGTGACAAGGGAAAAAGCATTGTCAGGATGGATGCTGAAACCGGAAAGATGGAATATGTATTGCCCTTTTCGTTCAAAGAGATCAAATGGCCGGTCATTCACGGATCATGGATCGTATATACGGCTGCCTACGAAGGAAAAGACAATCTTTATGCGATCAACATCAATTCACACAAGACATTCAGGGTGTTGAACGCCCGCTTCGGAGCCGTTTATCCGAAGTTTTCAAAAGATGGCAAAATGCTTTGGTTTTCCGATTATACGGCGGATGGCTACAGGCTTGCCAAAATAGACTTTAACCCGTTGGCTTTTCAACCGGTAAGCCTTGATGGGCTGAATTATGAATATGTTGCCGACCGTCTGGTCAAACCGGGGACATTCAACCTGGATGAAGTTACGGTTCCCGATTCGGCTTATGCTGAAAAAAGATACCGGAAAGGCGGCCATTTATTTGATCTGCACAGTTGGGGACCTCTGTCGGTGGATTTGGACAATTATTCAATATTCCCGGGCGCAACCCTTTTGTCACAAAACATTTTAAGCACCTCGGTGGCTGTTTTGAGTTATCAGTACGATCCCAACGAGCAGACCAACAAGATCAAATTCAATTATGATTACATGGGATGGTATCCGGTGATCAGCTTCGGTGTGGATTATGGCGGACGAAGGCAGTCTTTTCTGAACGACAAGGACGAAATAATAAAACTGCACTGGCACGAGACCAATCTTTCTCTGCGGGTAAGCGTGCCATTGAACCTGACAAACAGCAAATGGATAAAAGGGCTGCAACCCATCATCGGCATCGACCAGAAATTCCGTAAAATGGCAAAAGGAAGCCAATACAAGTTCAGGGTGAACAGGTTTACTGTGCCCGTGTACCGCCTTTTTGCCTATAACCGGTACAAAAGATCAAGAAAAGATATTTATCCGAAATGGGGACAAACCCTTGACCTGATTTATCGTCATACGATCTTTAGCGACAGTGCAAGCAATCAGCTTGGGCTGACGGGATGGTTTTATTTTCCGGGATTTGTCAGGCATCAGGGATTTCAGATCTATACCGGGTATCAGAAAACGGTTACCGGTGATTACAGTTTCAACAATCTTGTGGCCGTCCCGCGTGGCTATACGGATCTGAATTATCCCGAATATTTCAGCATCCTGTCAAGTTATGCCATTCCCATTGCTTATCCCGACTGGAACATTCCCGGCTTTTTTTATCTGAAGCGAATTTATTCGGTTCTTTTCTATGATTATTTGCGGGGGTTCGATAAAGGTGAAGCCCATAACTTGTCTTCCACCGGCGTTGACCTTTACACCGACTGGAATTTTTTAAGTATCCCGGTAAATGTGCGGCTGGGCGTCAGGGGAACGCACAGGTTTTCGGACAATACACAGCTTTTTAATTTTCTGTTCGGGGTTACGTATAATTATTAGTGATGAGGTAAAGGGGTGAGGATTAAGGTGCTGTGGTTGCAGTGGTTGCAGTGGGTGCAATGGGTGCAACGGGTGCAATGGGTGCAGTGGTTAATTTTTTGATTGGTCAAGGATG
>JAADID010000031.1 GCA_013151505.1 Chlorobiota bacterium
CTGGAATACATTATTGAAAATGAAGATAAACTGAACGAGATAATAGTTGATTACAGTGAATCAAATACATCATAAACACATGAAAAACACCTTAATCCCTTTGGTCATTATTTTATTCCTGGTCAATGTCGCTATGCAGGCACAGGTCAGTTTTACAACTTATGAAAATAACGATGTCGCCGTTTTTGTGTTACAGAATAAAATGGTCAGGCAAAGTGTCGTCATTCAAGACAACAGGCTTCTTTCGGATACGCTGCAAAGCCTTGACCGGTGGACCGTAAGATTCAACCGTCCGGCAAATTCTCTGGTAACCGATGCTGACTTTGAACTGGAGATCATGTGGAACCGCTGGTATGACAGGACACCGGGCACAAGAAACAATGCCGACAATCCGGCATACCTGACCAAAAAGAATTTTACTTTCGATCACCACAGTCTCAGCGAGAGTGTAAACGGTGAAAAAATACTTGACCTGTATTTCAAAGGAATCGGTAACACCATCGGGTTAAGGTTGAGCTATAAACTGGCTCCCGGTGAATTTTATACCCGGAGAAAAATCGTGCTGAAAGACCCGAAACTGTATGGTCATTATCTCGAAAAGGTAAATGTACGAAAAGGATGGATGGCCTTTGCCGAAGCGGGTGCAGAGGGAGAACAAACAATTACCTTCAGCATGGAAGGGTTTGATTATTCCGATTCTTTCCGTGTGGAGAACAACGCCGGCGATGCAGGAGCAGAGGTCATCAAAGCCGGCGAATTCGGCCAGCCTTTTGCCCTGAAAAACAGTACGGGAGGCGCTTTCGGAGGAATTGAATACCCGACCGGGGTCAATCATGCCGCGGAAACTTCATCGGGCATAATCAGGATGGACAGTTACCAGTATGTTGGCAAAAAAATAGGCGAAACGCCCGTCGAAAGCAGCTGGATGGTTATGGGGATAACACCGGAGCCGTATGTGAAAAAATGGTTTTTCGACTATGTGAAAGATATTCGTGTTGCCCCGGCAGACCCTTATACGCTTTACAATAGCTGGTACGACCTGCGATCGGCGGATTATCCGAAAGTGCCCAAAGATGCCGTGATGAACCAAAAGAATGTGTTGCGCATCTGGGATGAGATCAGGACAAACATGATAGAGAAACACGGGATTCATCTGAATGCTTTTGTCCTGGATGACGGATGGGATGTGTATGAGAGCGACTGGCAGCTTCGCAAAAAACAGTTTCCGAAAGGCTTGAAACCCATTGCCGATACGCTGGCCAAATCGGGGACTGTGCTGGGTATCTGGTTCGGGCCCACAGGAGGATATTCTTTTCATAAGGAAAGGGTAAAATGGATGTATGAACACGGATACGAAGTGACCGGAAATGTAAACGATCCCGGCTCCGGAATGCTTTGCCTTGCCGGAAAAAAATACAGCAAACTTTTTCTGAAAAGGGTTACCGGTTTTGTGAAAAACGATCATGTGGGATATTACAAATGGGACGGTATCCAGTTTGCCTGTTCAGAGCCAAACCATGGTCATCCTGTAGGCATTCACTCACGCAGGGCGGTGATGGAATCGGTGATCGAAAAATGTGAAGCCGTCAGGAAAATCAATCCCGATATCTATTTGAACATCACTTCCGGTACCTGGCTGAGCCCGTGGTGGGTACAATATGCCAACCAGATATGGATGGATGCCGCCGACTATGCCTTTGCCGATGTGCCGTCCATCAGCCGCCGCGACAATGCCATGACTTACCGCGATTTTGCCCTTTTCGATGATTTTCACATCCGAAATTTCTGGTTTCCGGTTTCCAACCTCATGACCCACGGCATCATCAAAGGGCGGCTCGAGCACATTTCAAAAGAAGAGCCCATTGATAAGTTTACCAACAACACGGTACTGTATTTTGCGCGGGGCGTTTCCATGTGGGAACTTTATATTTCTCCCGATGAGCTGACCGATCCCGAGTGGAATGCCTTGTCACAATCCCTGAAATGGGCAAAAGACAGGTTTGACCTGTTGTCAACCACATTCATGGTCGGCGACAATCCCGCGCTCGGTAATACATATGGTTATGTCCATTTCAAAGGCAACAAAGGGATCATCGCCGTGAGGAACCCGAAGATTGAAAGCGACAGGCTTACCGTAACACTTGACCCGGAATTCGGCCTCGATGAAAAAGCGGCCAACCTGGTTGTTGAGCAGGTATATCCCAAAAGATACATCTACCCGCAGCTTTATTCTGCCGGAGGAAAGATCACATTTGAACTGGGCGGTTTCGAAACGGCAGTTTTTGACATCTATCCGCTGGATGAAACAGCCCCGCCATTGCTTGCCGGCGCCGTCTTTGATTTGAGGACGGAAGGAACCACCATGACTTACACCGTCATCAAAGGTGAACAGGGTATCAGATTCTTAAATCCGGAAAAAATTGAAACCCTCGAGCAGGAAGGCAGAAAAATCGGGATCAGCGATTTGCATCCCGATTATCAATTAGATGTGATGGAGCCGGGATACAGCACACAGTTTTCTTCCGCGGAGGGGAAATTTACGTTCACTATTGACCCGTCACGTACATTGTCGAAAAGGATGGAAATGGTGGCCTTGCTGTTGAAACCGGATACTGTAGGCGGAGCTTTTCCGGAAATAACCATCCGGCAGGGAAATAATGAATTGAAAACAGAAAAACAAACCGGTAAGGGCTCCTGGCAATGGATTTCGGCTGTTCCCGAAGGCAGTTCAAAAGACCTGATCAAGGTTGAGATCAATAAAACAGGATGGAAAGGACAAACGCAGCTCTGGCTGAACACAGCCAAAAAGAAACACGGCTATGTGCTGAAGGTAACAACCGGTGAAAAGCTGAAAGAAAAAGTAATGCCACCGTTGCCTTTCCCGGCCAACGAATTCAGATATTATCAACTGCTTGATGAAAAACGGCTGGATTGATTGAAAACGGCATTTGCCTCTTTTATTCAACAAAATCAGCAAATAAATACCATCGTTCCCCTTCCTGAAGGAGATTAAGGGGTAGGTCATCAAAAGATTTATTTGCTGGTTTATTGCAGTAACCACTTTTCATTAATTTCGCATACAGACAAACCGTTAAAAATAATCTACCATGAAAACAAAAATGATCAGTTATCTGTTTATCGTCCTGCTGTTTTCCGGATTACAGGG
>JAADID010000275.1 GCA_013151505.1 Chlorobiota bacterium
CGTATGCCGAATTTTTAAAAATTGATTTTCCGAGAGTACCCTTTACTTCCGACCATAATTTGTTTAAAAAGATCGGTAACCTTGGTAAAAAACTTGCAGACCTTCATCTTCTAAAAAGCCGGGCGCTTGATCCGCCTGTTGCAAAATATCAGGGCAGCAGCCAACACGACCGGATCGAAAAAATCATTTATAAAGAGGCCGAACAACGCATTTACATCAATGCGGAAAAATATTTCGAGGGGATTTCCCCGGCAGTATGGAATTATCATATCGGTGGTTATCAGGTTCTTCACAAATATCTGAAAGACCGTAAAGGCAGAAATATGGAAAACGCTCCGAAATATTGCAGAATTGTTACCGCTATAAACAAAACAATTGAAATCCAGAAAAAAATTGACGAGATATATCCTGAAGTGGAAAAGCAACTTCTACAGATATAAGATTTATATTCCCGAAACTTGTTAAACCAAAATCAAGGAAAAATGAATTATTCCATCATCAAAGTTTTAATGGTATTCACTGCCGGTTTTATTCTTTTTTCGTGTAATCAAACTCCAAAAACTTCAGATAGCCGGGTCAGGCCACTGGCCGACACGGTGGGATTTGCACAGTACGACTGGCAGATGGACAGCATCATGCAACGGGTTGACCGGATGTTTCCGAAGGAACTGAAAACTGCCAGTCAAAATGGCGAGCCGGCAAAAACAGTGATCTCCCCCCACGATGATTATACTTATGTGGGTTGGTTGTATCCGGCGGTTTTGCAAAACATCAAGGCCAATACCATCATCCTGATCGGTGTGGCACACAAAGCCCGGTTGCTCAATCTTGAAAATCAGATCATCTTCGATTCGTATGACCTCTGGAAAGGCCCGTACGGAAAGATCAAACCTTCCCCGATCAGGGAAGAGATCATCCGTGCTTTGCCCGAAGGGATTTTCCAGGTGAACGATTCGATGCAAAGGATCGAACATTCGGTGGAGGCGCTTCTGCCATTCCTGCAATATTACAATCACAATATTGAGATCGTCTCCATTCTTGTCCCGTATATGTCTTACGACAGGATGAATGAAATTGCCGAACCGCTTGCCAAAGCCATCAATGACGTTACAAAAAAACGAAACTGGAAATGGGGAAAAGATTATGCCATTGCCATCTCCACGGATGCAGTGCACTACGGCGACGAAGACTGGGGTGGAAAGAACTTTGCTTATTACGGAACGGATTCGGCCGGCTATAAGCAGGCCATTGCACACGAACATGATATCCTCCGCACCCTGACCGGCGAATTGAAACCCGAAAAAGTAAAAGCCTTCACCCGGTTCACGGTGGAAGACAACGATTACAAAACCTACAAATGGACCTGGTGCGGAAGATATTCGGTACCTTTCGGATTACTTACTTCGTATTACCTGAACAAGCTGGAGGGTAATCCGCCGTTAACCGGCCATTTCATCGGTTATGCCAACAGTATTGACCATCCGCATGTTCCTGTAAAAGACCTGAAAATGGGCGTAACGGCTCCGGCAAACATGCATCACTGGGTGGGATATGCGGGAGTGGTTTATGATTGAACAATCAGAAGTAGTTACTCTTCCCTTTTCCACGACATCACTTTGTATCCCCGGTAGGCATACCAGAAAATAAACAGGTAACAGGGCAATAGTATCCAGTATGCATATTGTGAATTATATACGTCGGAAAGTTTCCCCCATGCCAGAGGAATAAGCGCTCCGCCTGCAATGGCCATGATGAGCATGGCGGAACCCGTTTTCAGGAATTTGCCCAGCCCGTGTATGGCCAGAGGCCAGATGGCAGGCCATACCAGCGCATTGGAGAGACCCAGTAAAGCCACAAAAATAACAGAAGGCATCGGCGGGCTGATTAACACTAAAAAACTAAACAATAATCCCAGTACAGCCGATGTCTGCAAAGCCATTTGCTGGCTGATGTAGCGGGGAATAAAAACTATGCCCAGAATATAACCCACGATCATGGATGCCAGCGTCAGCGAAGTAAAGATTTTGGCCGTACTGATGGGTATGCCAAGGGATATGCCGTAACGGATAATGGTGTCTCCGGCAATAACTTCGGCTCCTACATAAAGGAACAAAGCAAGAACGCCAAGAACAAGGTTAGGGAACTGGAAAATATTTGTCCGGTGAGCGGCAGCCTCGTCAGCGGTGTCATCCTGTTCTTCTTCAATTTCCGGGAGGGGAGAAAAACGTATCATCAACCCCAGCAAGACAAGCACAACAGTCATCACTGTATAGGGTAATATCACCCTTGAAGCCAGTCCGTCCAGTGCCAGCACCTTTGCCTGCTCATCCAGCGTTTTCAGGTGTTCCACAAACGCATCGCCATCGCTCAGGATAAAATAGGCCAGGATAAGCGGTGCAATGGCTCCGGCAAGTTTATTGGCAATCCCCATGATGCTGATACGTTTTGCTGCGGACTCGCGCGGTCCGATGATTGTGATGTAAGGATTGGAAGCCGTTTGCAGGATAGCCAGCCCCGTGCCCATTATAAATAAACCCAGCAGAAATATCCCGTAAATCCGTGTTTCGGCGGCGGGAACAAAAATCAGCGTTCCGGCAGCCATCACGAGCAACCCGACCATCATACCATTCTTGAAACCCGTCTTTTTCAGTATCCACGACGAAGGCAGGGCCATCACCGTATAGGAAATGTAAAAGGCAAAAGCCACAAACAATGCTTCAAAATTAGTCAGTTCGCAGGCAATTTTCAGGTACGGGATCAATATCCCGTTCAGCCAGGTGACAAAACCGAAAATGAAAAAAAGGATGCCGATTATGGTGATGGACAAAATATAATTTTTCCTGTTCTGCCGGGGTTGATCCGGGGTATCGGTGTTTTGCATGGATTTCTGATTATTGAAACGTCAATATTACAAAAAAGAGAGTAAAAAAATTTATTTCTTTGGAATAATAGATATTTGTTTAGTGCAGAAAAAGATTTTAATATTTCTTTTAATACAGAGTTTTTTATTGCTGGTTTTAATCTTTTCTGATTTCCATGAAAATTATAACCCGATCATTTTGTATATTTGTTAAATATAGTCTTGTTCTGTTCCGGTCGGACTTAATTATATTGGAAGTTCTGCACGCATGATTATGAAAAAGCTGACTACATTAATGCTGCTGG
>JAADID010000040.1 GCA_013151505.1 Chlorobiota bacterium
GTATTTTTAAATGTTAGTGAACAATAAATGCAAAAAGGTTGTCCGCATCATATAATAATTTCAAAAATATTAAATGAAATCGTTTAATCTGTGATTGTTATTCATAACCGGGAGAGTTTATGTCTTTGAAATGTTTTCTGTATATTCTAAACTTTCCAGATTTTTCAGTAATGTTTTCAGTATATCCAAAACTTTTCTTATTTTTGCTTAAAGTTTTGGATTTATCATAAGTTATGACCGAAGTAATATTAAGAGAGAATTATCTGAATAAGATAAGAGGATTTATTGGAAAGCCCGTTATTAAGGTAATTACAGGCATACAAGGTGCAGGAAAAAGTTATTTTCTAAAACAGGTGATTGATTCCATTAAAAAAAACGGAGTGCCTGAAAATGATATTCTTTACATAAACAAAGAACTTTTGAAATTCGATTTCATTGAAGATTATAAAGATTTATACTCTTTTATTGAAGAACATTTCAAAGGCAATAACAACTTCAAGTACTTAATCATTGATGAAATACAGGAAATTACAGAGTGGGAAAAAGCCATCAGTTCTTTTTTTGCCGAAGGAGAATATGATATTTACCTGACAGGGTCAAATTCACATCTGCTGTCCTCCGAGTTAAGTACGCTTATTTCAGGCAGATATGTGGAAATCAACATTTATACTTTAAGCTTTAAGGAATTTCTGAAGTTTAGAAAGACAGGCAAACCCAATTTGTCCGATGAATTCAAACTCTATTTGCGGTTCGGGGGGTTCCCCGTGATTCATAATTTTGAACTGAACGAAGAAGTTACTTACCAGTACATTAATTCTATTTACAATACGATCATCTTAAAAGATGTAATCGCAAGGCACAATATCAGAAATGTGCGGCTATTTCAGGACATTGTAAGATTCGCTATTGATAATCTTGGCCAAATTTTTTCAAGCAATTCGATTAATAAATATTTAAAAAACCAGAAAAAAAATGTCGGGCCGGACACCATCCAAAATTATCTCGGTTTTCTTGAATCAAGTTTTTTATTGCACAAAGTCCGGCGATACGATTTGAGAGGGAAAAAGATCCTTAATGTGTTTGAGAAATATTACCTCGGCGATATTTCCATAAAGAATGCACTTCTGGGTTACAGCGACGAAAGCATTACCGGTCTGTTGGAAAATATTGTATTCCTGAAACTTAAGCAGGACGGATACGATGTTTACATCGGGAAGTTAAATGATTTGGAAGTAGATTTTATTGCTGAAAAACAAGGAAAAAGAAAGTATATCCAAGTCACCTATCTGCTGGAATCGGAACAAACAATTACCCGTGAATACGGCGTGCTGGAAAAAATAAAAGACAACTATCCCAAATATATCATTAGCATGGACAATCTTCCCCCGTCAGATAAAAACGGTATTATCAGATTGAATATCATTGACTTTTTGATGGATTAATCTTTCTCTACCGGGATAAAAGCATGATCACACCGCCACCTTCAGCAGCCCCACTTTGCGTTTCCATTCGAGGACAAATTCCGGGGGATATAGCTGCATCTCTCCTTTGCTGTTCAGAAAAACCTGAGTGGTTTCGGCGGTTGCAACAAGTTCACTGTCCGATTTCCGGTAAATGCGGAAACGGAAAATCAGTTTGGCTGCTTTGTCATCAACATATTCGGTTTCCACGATCAGCCGGTCGCCGTAACGGACCTGCTTCCTGTATTTGAACTGCATACTGACAACCGGCGCCATCAGGTCGTGGGCATGAAAATCAAGGTAGGAAATGCCGTAGCGATGCCCGAAAGACTCCCGGCCTTCTTCAATGTATTTCACGTAATTCCCGTGCCAAACAATCCCCATCGAGTCAACCTCTCCAAAGCGAACCTTAACCTCTGTTCTGTCTGTCAGTATTTTAGTCATGTGATAAGATTGAAAAATTAAGGGGCAAAGATATGGAATTCAAATTCATATCAAAAAAGTATAATAAACAGGAGGGAAAAAGAGTTAATTACGAAGAAACCCGATCCGGAACAATCAAATTATCGGAATGATGGAAAATACCCGGATACCGGCTGCCGGCTGAAAACTGAAATTTTAATCTCATGAGAAAAACAAAAACGTTAATACTCATTTTTACAACCCTGCTGTTCACGGCTTTTTTATCCTGTAATAAAACGGATGATGCATCCGGCGACAATACGGATTATCGCCAGGAAATGAGGGATTTTGTAATGAGCATTAGCAGATATGCCAAAAGCATCAACAGCAATTTTCTGATCATTCCCCAGAACGGGCAGGAACTGGTAACCGCTAACGGTAAGGGGGACGGTGCTCCCCAGGCGGAATACCTTGCTTCTATGGATGCCACAGGCAGGGAAGATATGTTTTACGGTTATGTAAAAGATGATGAAGAAACGCCGGCAGAAGACAGACAGTTTCTGTTGAACCTTTGCCAAGTATGTGAACAACATGGCGTGGAAGTGCTTTCAACCGATTATTGTTCCACTCCCGGTAAGATGGATAATTCTTATGCGCTGAACGAGCAATACGGGTTCATCTCTTTTGCCGCCCCCGAAAGGAGCCTGGATGTCATTCCCGTTTATCCGGAAAAACCGTTTAACGAAAACGACAGTGACATCACACAGATATCACAAGCCAAAAATTTTCTTTACCTCATTAACAGTGAAAATTACACTGAAAAACAGGATTTTGTCAAGGCGGTCTCGGCAACAAACTATGACCTGATCATCATAGACCTTTTTCATAATGAAGCGCCTTTCACAACAGATGAGATCAGTGCATTGAAAACCAAAAAAAGCGGCAGCAGGCGGCTGGTGGTATGCTATATGAGCATCGGTGAGGCCGAGGACTATCGCTATTACTGGCAGCCGGACTGGAAACCGGGCAACCCCTCATGGCTCGAAAAGGAAAACCCCGACTGGGAAGGAAACTACAAAGTAAAATACTGGGACAAAGGATGGCAGGGAATCATCTTCGGTAATGACGGTTCTTACCTGAATAAAATCCTGGATGTTGGGTTTGACGGGGTTTATCTTGATATCATTGATGCTTTTGAATATTTTGAGGAGTCAAGAAAGAAATAATCGCTAAACTTTTCCAAAGTTCGGAACTTTGGAAAAGTTTTACTTTCGTATCTTTCGGGCTTGTTTAATTTCC
>JAADID010000092.1:0-4279 GCA_013151505.1 Chlorobiota bacterium
CCTTCTTTTATGGGAATAATGATCATCGTTAATACCTACTTTCCTTTTAATCGTTAATAAAAAATCAGTTTAGGGGCGGCAAAAATACAATTAATAGGGAAATAACAATTATTTCAATAAAACTTTTTTCAATTTGATAAGATTTATCCAGGTTTAGAGGGCATTATATTTTCATTGTGTCTTGAAATACGTTTTGTTTTGGAAATAACCTGTTGTATAAATAGATCGTAAATACCACAGAAACAAAATAATAAAAAGCCGCCAATGCGCGAACATTATAAATTACGCAAATGGTAAACTTCACCCGGGCGGATGAAGATGGATACGTGTATATTAGCGCATTAGCGGCAATAAAAAAAGTTCCGTCATTCTGCAAAACAAACATCATTCTGCAGGTTGTCTTCTTAAAGTTTATTTTGAAAAACCATCAGAAATTATGACCTTACCTCCCAAGCAGGTTTTTATCCAGAAAATCAGTCATCTTTCTGTACAGATGATATCTTGTGTTCCCACCGTAAATGCTGTGGTTTTTGTTGGGATAGACGAAAAAGTCGAACTGTTTGTTGGCTTTCACCAGCGCCGTGATCATGTCCATGCTGTTCTGGAAGTGCACGTTGTCGTCGGCGCTGCCGTGGATGAGCAGGTAGTGCCCTTTGAGTTTGTCCACATGGTTGATGGGTGAATTGTCATCATAGCCCGAAGCATTGTCCTGCGGTTTGCGCATGAAACGCTCGGTGTAGATGTTGTCGTAATACCGCCAGTTGGTCACCGGAGCTACGGCAATGGCCGTGCTGTAATAGTCGGCGCCCTGCGTGATGACATTGCTTGCCATGAAACCGCCGTAGCTCCAGCCGAAGATGGCCAGCCTGTTTTTGTCCACATAAGGAAGGGAATCGAGATATTTGGCAGTTTCTATATAATCGAGGGTCTCGTATTTCCCCAGTTCGAGGTAGGTCATCTTTTTGAATAGTTCGCCACGGGAACCGGTGCCCCGGTTATCCACCGATACGATCATAATCCCCTGTTCGGCCAGCATCTGGTACCACATATAGTTGAACCATCCCCACGAGTTAAGTACGGTTTGTGCTCCGGGGCCGCCGTAAATAGTCAGCAGCACGGGATATTTTTTGGAAGGATCAAAATCATAAGGCATGATCTTCCATGCGTTGAGTGAAACCACAGAACTGTCGGGTAATTTGAATTCGGGTGAACTTATCGTAAAGAATTCCTTGGGGCTGATGCGATAACCTTTCAGTTTTTCAACCAGTTCATGATTGTCTTCCAGTACACGGATATGTTTGCCATCAGCCTGGTTGACGGTAATCACCGGCGGCGTGTTGGCATCGCTCCAGGTGTTGATGAAATATTTATAATTTTTGCTAAAGGAGGCGCTGTTGGTACCTTTTTTCCCGGAGATGATTTTTCGTTTTCCTTTCAGATCAACATAAGCTACCTCGCGATCCATAGGAGATCTTTCGGCAGACTGGTAAAATACCCTTTTCTTCTTTTGATCGTATCCATACAATTCGATGACATCCCATTTTCCGGAAGTCAGTTGTCTGACCAGACCACGTTTTATGTTATAAAGGTATATGTGGTTGTAGCCGTCCATCTCGGAAGTTATAATGTAATGCTCATTGTCGGGCAGGAAGGTGAGGTTGTCGGTGATGTCAATGTACCATTTGTTGTCTTCGGTGTACATCACACGGCTTTTCCCGGTGTAAGCATCGCAAAGCAGGATATCGAGGTGGTTTTGCAAACGGTTGAGCCGCTGAACGGAAAGCACATCGGCATCCTGCGTCCATTTGATCCTCGGGATGTACTGGTCGGTTTCTTCACCCGTGTCCATGTGGACGGTCTTTTTATTTTCCAGATTGTAAACATATATGTCCACCAGCGAGTTGTCTTCCCCTGCTACGGGATATTTATAAGTATAAAGTTCAGGGTAAAGGTCGTTGTAATAAGTCAGCGTATATTCTTTCACGCCGCTTTCGTCGAAACGGTAAAATGCAATCTTGCGGTTATCGGGTGCCCAGAAGAATGCTTTTGTAAAACCGAACTCCTCTTCATAAACCCAGTCGCAGGTTCCGTTGATGATGTGGTTGACCTTTCCGTCCGTTGTAACCTGTGTTTCGGTTCCGGTTTCCAGGTCTTTAATAAAGATGTTGTTATCACGCACAAAAGCCACCCTGGTGCCGTCAGGCGAAAAATCGGCCAGCCGTTGCTTCCCGTCAGACAATCGCTGAAGTTTTTGCGTTTTCGTATCCCAGATGTAATAAACCGAAACAGTGGAATGCCTGTAAATCCTCTTGGTTTCGGTGGGGAACAAAAAACGGGTTTCGTCTTCACTGATCTTGAACGAACTGATCTTGATGGGTTTCTCTTTGCCCTCGGGGATAAGTTTATTGCCGTCAACCAGCGTAGTCACGGAATCGCCGGTTTTAAAGTCATAAACGACTATGGCATTGTCTTTTACTTCGACAAATTGATCTCCGTTTTTTAAGGATTTGATGCCGTGAATACTTTTGGGATAGAAAGCGTATTTTGTCCAGATTTCATTAAGGGTGATGTTTTTCAGGGTGTCCTGGGTGAGTCCCGATTGAAGTCCGAAAACGACAAAAGCAAAAAGGAAAAGAAATACTTTTTTCATAATTAAAATAAAATTGATTTTAAAACCGGCAAAGGTAAGGAATTGGAAAAACAGGAAAAAAGGTTGGAGAAAAAATTGTAACAAAGAATAAAGGTATAGGGTGCAGTTGGTGCAATTGGTACAGTTGGTGCAGTGGGATGAAAGTGATGGAGATTGGTTGAAATTGGTGGAAAATGATTGCTGAATAATGAATACTGAACACTCCCCGGATTTGGTATGATTTTTATTTCTTGTAATGAATCTCTATCAGTTGCCCTGCCCTTTGGGGCTGGGGGGAATGGATAAGAAGGGGAAACCCCGCCCTAAAGGACGGGTCAGGGGAAACTGATGGAGTGACAAATATTATGAATATGAAAAAATTAAATGCTGCCAACATTGCCCCGAATTATGAAATTTATATTTTTGCAGCGATAAAAGGGACGTTAGCTCAGTTGGTTTAGAGCACTTGCTTGACAGGCAAGGGGTCACTGGTTCGATTCCAGTACGCCCCACGGAGATAATCAACCACTTACATGATTTTGAGATGTGAGTGGTTTTTTTATTTGCAAACAATTTGCATAACAAATTTTGAAAATCAGAACTGTTTTTTTATACCTACCCTTTTTTTACTTCCTGTTTTTTCTGAAATATTTTGGCGAACACATTCGTGTCAAACTTTTCATAAATTTACAGTGTCATTACATTTAACCAGAATTTGCCATGCTTATGACAAATTCCTTTTCATAATTTGTCACAAAAATCAAAGATTTGGTACTTAAAAGAAAAAATACGGATCAGGATATCATTGAAGGGATCATGAATAACGATTCCAAAACAATATCTCTGATCTACAGAAATGATTTTGACAGAATAAAAAGCATGGTTAAAGGATTTGGAAATATCAGTTTACAACCCGAAGATGTTTTTCAGGAAGGGCTTACCAGAGCAATCATCAATGTAAGAAACAGGATTTTCAAAGGTGACAGTTCGTTTTCTACTTACCTCTATGGCATTTGCCGCAATCTTTGTTTGAAAGATTACAACCGGCAGAGACCTTTTACCGGGAAAGAGATGAAAGATATTAAGGAAGAAACCGGGGATGATTATTTTGAAGAGTTGCAAATGATCATCAAGGTGAAAGACCGGCTTGATGAACAATGCAGAAAGATCATTGATCTGCGTTTCGGGTTACTGCCGACAGTGGAAAACTCAACCAGATTTGACGCCATAGCCCGTTTCCTCGGCATCAATGCAGACAATGCGCGGCAACGTTTCAGAAGGTGTTTTTCCAGATTGAAAGCCATGGTTCTTGAATATGCGAAACTTATTTAAATTACAAGAATACCATGAAAAACGAAAAGGACATACAACTGATCGAAGATTTCATTGACGGATTGTTGAAAGGGAAAAACCTGGAAGCATTCAGGCAACGGCTTGAGACTGATGAAACATTTGCCCGGGAATATGAACTCCGGAAAAAGCTGGCCCGTTTATGGAAAGATGCCGGAGAATACCAACAGACGAAAGACCAGGTCGGTAAAATCATCGACAAGGAAAAGCGTTCTGGGTTTTTCAAAAGTCGAAAAAATTATTATTTGATAGCTATTGCTGCTTCCCTTATTTTACTCATTGGCATTTATTTCCTGATCA
>JAADID010000092.1:4292-4993 GCA_013151505.1 Chlorobiota bacterium
ACTTGCCCGGCAGCCTTCAAAATCAAATGGCGGAAGTTGAAGATACGGTGAATTTTCAGGTGGACAAGCCCGAAAGACTGGCAAGGATTGCATATCGTATTCAGCCGGTTTCGCCCATTAATGGTCAATATTTCAGTACAAACGACACACTTGTTTTCCGCTGGAAAGCTCCTGCTGACTCCGTTAAAGCCCGCTTCGTCATCCTGGATGACATCAGTCATAAAACGGTTTATTATTCCAGGGTTAATTTATCCGATTCCATATTTATCCTGTTTCCAGGCATGTTGCCTCCCGGAAAATATATATGGTATGTCCATGATACCTTAACCTTGAATTATTTCAGTATAAAATAACAAACAGATCATGAAATCCGAAATTAAACAGATCACTATTTTTTCAGTAACATTGTTTGTTACATTGATTTTTTCATTTTCTGCCCATTCGCAGGACGATACCACAAAAAATGAATATCAGAAAGAGTTTGATGATTTTCTGAACAATATCCAACAGGAATTCAAAACATTCAAATCCAAAAACGATTCTGTCTTTTATCAATTTCTTCAGGAAAACTGGAAAGAATTTGAGCTTTTCAAAGATCAGCGAAAAGCTGTCCCCAAGCCGAAAATACAGCCCCGCGTAGATACCACCCGAACAAGAATAAAGTACCAGGAAATAAAACCGCTTGACAAAAGGAAAACCAT
>JAADID010000297.1 GCA_013151505.1 Chlorobiota bacterium
CAAGCAATACCGAATCCGTGCTCCCGTCCTGCCAGTAATAGGAATAGAACCCGCCACCGGGTGAAAGCAGTACTTTCTGACCGTAACAGAAAGAAGTGTCGGGGCCGAGGTCAATGTCAAAAGAAGCACCGAATGTCACCCGGATGGTATCCGAAGCTATGCCGCAGGAGTTGGTTACCTGTACCCAGTATAGACCCGAAGTGTCCGCAAGATATACGGAGTCTGTCGAGCCATCCTGCCACAGGTAGGAATCGAAGCCGCTGCCGGCTTTGAGCAGAAGGCTGTTTTGGGAACAAAGTGAGGTGTCGTTACCGAGGTCAACGACAGGAGCAGGAAATATCACCACATTTTTTTCAATGGGATATTCATTTCCTCCTGTATAAATGACCACCTGAACAAGGAATGTCCCCGGTGCGGAAAAGATATGAAAAGGATTTTCCAGGTTTGAAAAGTTATCTTCTCCCGTTGTCGGGTCGCCAAAATCCCAGTGCACGGAATCAATGCTGCCCGAATTCTGAAGGGTGAACCACGTGGAATCCCCAAAACAATCGGGTTCATAAATGAAATCGGCTGCGAAGTAACTGGTGACGAAATTGGGAAGTCCAAGTCTTGCCTGTTTGCCTTTAAGATAAACGCCATTAAGGACAAAATCGCATTCATCACCCAAAAGATTTGGTTTATTAATCACACCAAGATAGTTACTAAAATCAAGTGAAACATATATATTTTTATCGGGGCCTATTTGTAAAGCGCCTAATTCGTTGGATGGTGAAACTCCCACTGAAGTTAATGAGTTAATGATATCGTCAGGATTTTCCAGATCAAGATTAACCTGAAAGATTTCGGCTTGATTACGTATTCTTCCTAAATACAATCGTGATTCATCCGGGGAGAACTCAACACCATACGCGCCTTTATAGCCATCAATCACAATTGGATCCGAAATTGCACCCGTCGTGTTATCGAACTTGAAAAGTTCAAAAAGTTCTAATGATCCATGCAGTGCTAAAGCGATATAGTTTGCAAATGGCGAAACTTTTAAATAACCGACAAAATTAGAAACCGGCCCAATATGAACGGTGCCAACATCACTTTCCGTTGGGTTCTCAATATCAAGCCCGTCAGATGTCAATGAAAAAGCTAAAAATTTGTTGGAATATCTTTCATGAGTAATGACCCAGTAATCAATGTCATTTGATTTTTTTACAGCCGTCACCTTTTCCTCAACCTGGTTATAAATAAACTTATTTTTAATTGTTACCTTCCCAAGCCCATCGTTAAGACTAATATCAACAATGCTATATCGTAATATTGCGTCACCGGAATTATATACGGAAGGTACGGTGATTATGTAATAAAGTTTGTCTGAATTTGGCTGGGGAACAATAATCGCAGATTGTGTAGAAGAGAAATCGCCAAGTAATCCCGTTCCGTTTTCCATAATTTGGTGGTTTTTATTCCAAACAGTTGTTCCCTCAGTATAAAAAAGTATATCACCATTCTTATCGCAAATTGATGCACAACCCTCTCTTGTGGCAAGCGCTCCATTTGTCAGAGCTACAGGTGCACCCGATTTGAAATCAATCCCCGCATGATCCCCAAAATACCACACACTCGTTTCCGATTGTGTAAAAGCAGGAAAACGAACACATAACAGCAATGAAAGAAAAATGAATTGTTTCATTAATTTACCTCAACAGTGTAATATTCCCTTTAATTAAAATATTTTGCCCGTCGGCACACCTTCCTTTTAGAATATACATATAAACATCAACTTCCTGGGCTTTCCCTTTATAAGTTCCATCCCATCCTACTGAAGTGTCATTGGTCTGAAAAACCATCTCACCAAGCCGGTTGAAGATCATCAGTTCAAATTCCAGAAAACCGCTTCCCCTCACATATAAAATATCATTCCTTCCGTCCCCGTTTGGCGAAAAGGCGTTGGGGACAGCGAGGATGCATCTCGGAAATTCGTTCAGCAATATGGTGTCATTCCCTGTACATCCGTTATTATCCACAATCACCCAGACCATTTCATCACTTCCGTAAGCAGTAATTGACTGAACGGTATCACCCGTTGACCATAAATAGGTTGAACCGGGATTTCCGGCATCAAGCACAATGGATTCGTCATATCTTAAAGTCGTGTCATTTCCAAGGAAAACAACAGGTGCCGGCCGGGTTGTTACTTCAATACTGTCGGTTGAAGAACAGCCATTCGGAGCCGTAACCTGTAGCCACACGGTACCGCTTCCGGTTGCAATATAAACACTGTCTGTCGAACCATCATTCCATAAATAGCTCAGGCTATCCCCGGCAGATACAAAAGTAATGCTGTCGCCTTCACACATCGAACGGTCATCACCCAGATCCACATCGGGTGATGGTTTCCTGTCAATCAGAATGGTGTCAGTAAACGAACAGTCAAATGCATAAAAAACAGTCACCCAAAGACTGTCTTCATCCGTTACATGAAACTCTGACGATGTGCTTCCGTCCTGCCACAGAAAAGTGGAATTATCATCCGGATTAAAATTTTCTGTCCCGATTACCAGATCATGTCCTGAACACATGGTCGTGTCACCCGGAAATCCAAAAATATATCCCGGTGAATTGTTGAATATCCAGCCCGTGTTGTTTGAAATGTCGGTACTATATCTTCCGGCATAATAATCGGCGCCACCGGAACCGTTGATGTCCCGCATTTCAATAAAATCGCCGCTGACAGTTACGCCCGGCGGCATGGACACGAACGCCTGGTTACCGTTGCTTAATGAACGGAAAGTAATCGGAAAGCAGTTGTTGCCCCTGATGTTGAATGCACTGTTGATGGTCTGCGTGGCGCCCGCTTCCATCTCATAAATATTACCCGGTTTGAAGGTCAAAATATCGAATACATTTGTGCCCTCAATACGGCTGTCTCCTGCCAATAATGCCTCATGAATTGTATTTGTCCCGGTGACAGAAGCAGTACTTCCGATTTTTAAATATTGATTGACCAGGTTGTTTCCCGAAAAGATACAGGATTGGTTTGTGGTTACTGAATCGAAAACATTATCTCCGGAAATTTCAGAATTGTACAGGAAACGGGCAATGTTTATGTGATGAGTTCCATTGACAATACCCATATTTCCATTCA
>JAADID010000228.1 GCA_013151505.1 Chlorobiota bacterium
ACGTTTCACCCCGAACATATTGCCGTGATCGGTGATGGCCACCGCTTCCATACCATCCTTTTTGGCTTTGGCAAGCAGGGCAGAAATCTCTGAAAGCCCGTCAAGGATAGAGTACTGTGTATGTACATGCAAATGGGTGAATACCACATCGCCGAGGTCAGTCAGTGGTTTTTCATTCGGAGACGTACTTTCCTTTTCTTCGTGTTCTTCATGATAAGGTTCGACCGTCAGTCCGATAGCCCGAAAGGGTTCCGGGTTGGCCTCGCGGAAAGTTTCCAGCAGTTTTTCTTCCACAGCCAGCATACCGGCATCAATCACACCTATTCTGACCAGTTCCAGGAAACAGCGGGCTGTGGCCTGCACATCCGCCGAGGCATTGTGGGCTGCATCAAAGCTTTCGTTAAACAGCTTTCGGTGCAGTTCATCCAAGTTGGGCCATTTGTATTTTCCTCCTCTCCCGCCGGGCAAAGCACAATAATCGGTTGACGCTTCTTTGGTGTCAACGGCTTTTACATCGAAGAGAGGAGTATCCATTTTCATCCTGAGAAATTCGGCGCCGAGGATATTCAGGTCAAATTCAATATTGTGCCCGACAATCACTTTAACTTCCTTTAGCGTTTTATTGAACTCTTCGAGCACAAACTCAAGCGGTTGCCCTTCTTTCAGCGCATATTCGGTGGTGATGCCGTGGATTTTTTCGGCCCCCCTAGGGATGTCAAACCCCTCAGGCCTGACGATGAAATTCTTCACATCTTCAAGCTCCCCTTTCTCATTATGAATCTGCCAGGCCAGTTGCACCAGCCGCGGCCAGTTATCAAAATCTGTTAGGGGCGCATTGTAATTTTTCGGGAGGCCCGTTGTCTCGGTGTCAAATATCAGGAACATGAAAATAAAATTTCTTCAATTTTTTCTGACCGGTAATCCTTTAATAAATGGTTCTGAAGTTATGCAATATCCTGCTGATGATTATTGTCCAGGCATTGAAAATACACTGCCGTAACAATTCATTGGTAAATCAGTTATAGTATTGATCTTCCGGTTATTATAACTTTTGTTTAACTGTTTACAAAAATAACTAAAGCAAGCACATTTTCGTGGGGTGTTGATAACTTTAACAAAGAAAATCGAAGCAATTGATTCACAAAATTTTCATGATTAAAAAGACCGATTAAAAATTGATAAAAAATTAGCTTTCCAATTGAAAAAAAAGTCGGATATTTGCACCTCTTTTTAAAAAAATTATTTATTCATTTAAAAATTAATGTTTTATGCCAACCAAGATGAGATTACAACGGCATGGTAAGAAGGGCAGACCTTTTTATCATATCGTTATTGCGGATGGTCGTGCACCACGTGACGGGAAGTTTATTGAGAAGATTGGCACCTACGATCCCATTCCAAACCCGGCTGAAATCAATCTGAAATTCGACAGAGCGTTGGATTGGTTGCAAAAAGGCGCCCAACCTACCGACACGGTTCGGGCCATCCTTTCTTACAAAGGCGTGCTTTACAAAAATCACCTGTTGAAAGGTGTGAAAAAAGGCGCATTGACAGAATCGGAAGCCGAAGCTAAATTCCAAAGCTGGCTGAAGGATAAAGAAGCCAAGATAGAAGCCAAGCGTTCGGGGCTTGCCGAGAAAGAAAGAACCGAACGCAAAGAGCGACTGGAAGCCGAAGCCAAGATCAAAGAAGCCCGTGCTGCCGAACTGGCCAAGCAAAGAGCTTCGGAGATTGAAGCCCAGGTTAAAGAAGTTCAGGAAGCTGCCGAAGAGACAGCAACTGAAGAACCCGTTACCGCAGTTGAAGAACCGGTAACCAAAGAGGCCGTTGAAGCTGCTGTTGAAGAAGCCAAAGCAGAGGAAAAAGCTGAAGCTGCCGCGGAAGAAAAAGCTGAAGAAGTTGAAGCCGAGACCGAAGAAAAGGCAGAAGAAAAAGCCGCAGAGGCTGTTGAGGAAAAAGCCGAAGTGAAAGCCGAGGCCGAAGAGGAAAAGAAAGAGGAAGAAAAACCTGAGGTGAAAGCCGAAGCCAAGGAAGAGGAAACAAAAGAGGAAGAAAAACCCGAGGTGAAAGCCGAAGCCAAAGAAGAGGAAACAAAAGAGGAAGAAAAGACGGAAGAAGAACCGAAGAAAGAGAAAGAATAATTTCCTTTTCATAACTTATTGAAAAAGGTCTGGCCGGTGGTCGGGCCTTTTTTGTTGGAATGGTGGAATAATGTATGGACCAGCAAAATGATAACATTGCCACGAACAACAAGGGTTTAAATGTGAGTTCTGCCCGGGCGAGGCATAGGAATACATAAGCCACAAAAAATCAATTTCACTTAATGTCTGGCATCCATCCTTTTATAAAAAATAAGTATCCTGCCAGGCCCTTCCCTTAACAATCTTTTGTTTAAAAAACCGTTCTCACTCAAAAGCTAAATCAACCATTGCATTTATTTTTGTGCCAAAGTTGAAAGTGTTGAGAAGAAATTCCGTTTTTTTTGTATTGTTCCTGTTTTTTGCCGGTTTTCTTTCTGCCCAAAGCAGGATGACTACGGAAGAGTATATCGAAAAATACAAGGATGTGGCAATTAAAAAGATGAAAGAATACCATATCCCGGCTTCGATCACACTGGCGCAGGGTATCCTGGAATCGGGCAGCGGCAACAGCCGGCTTGCACGCAAAGCCAACAATCATTTCGGGATAAAATGCCATAAGGACTGGAACGGGAAAAAATTCTACATGGACGATGACGAAAGGCACGAATGTTTCAGAAAATACCACAACCCGGCAGAATCGTACCGTGATCATTCCCTGTTTCTCACACAAAAAGGACGCTATGCTTTCCTGTTCGATTACGATATTACCGATTACAAAAGTTGGGCTTACGGCCTGAAAAAAGCCGGTTATGCCACCAATCCGAAATACCCCAAACTCCTGATCGGTATCATCGAACGTTATAACCTGTCACAATATGACACTGGTGGCAAAAAGGGTAAAAAAAGAAAAGATAAAATTGAAAACGCAGATGGGGAAATTGCATCAACCGCTTTCCCCGATCTCTCGCACCTGAAACCCGTTTCTGTTTCAAATAGCGGCCGTGATATTTTCGAAAAAACGGAGTGGCTTTTATCATTGCAAAAGCAGGTGACAACTACACTTCGCTGGCGAAAGAGTTTGACATTTATTCGTGGCAATTATACAAATACAACGAAACGCCCAAGTCACACAAAGTGCAGGCCGGCGAACCCGTTTACCTCGAAAAGAAAAAGAAAAAAGCGGAAAAGAAATACAAAACCCACATTGTGAAGCAGGGTGAATCGCTCTGGTATATCTCACAACTTTACGGTATCCGCATGAAACACCTGATGAAAATAAACGGGTTGCTGACCGAACATAATGTGAGGGTGGGAACAAAGCTGAAAGTGAGATAATACCTAACTATTTTATTTCTTTTCTTTTACTTGCGTTCAATACAGACAAGCCAATAATTTCATTATTTTCATACCTAATAATGATGTCATCTTCTGTCATTTCCGAACTATCGGCATGGTTAGGTTTCTTGAAATGCAAATAAAGAATATCTGCTTCCTCGTCATAATCAGCCCAAACCTTTTTATATTTAAGAAAGTATGGTAAAAAGTTTTTTATATCTTTTATTTCTACCGTTTCCATATTATTTTCTTTTTTACAAAATAAAGCATTTTATTTGTTATAAATGAAGTAATAATAAAACCATCATTTTCATTAAGCTCTTTATAAACAACAACAATATATTTTGAGATTTCATCATTTAATCTCTTAATTGCAATGTGCTCATCATTACTGCCAAGATAAACAATTTCAGGTTCTTCAACAGTTTCCAATATATCATCATAATAAGCAGCCATTTCAGGATGGCCGGTAGTTATATGATACCACCTTTCATCTGTCATTCTAATGGGAGTCTTATTTATTGATAACGCAATATCCATTTACAACATATATGATTAATTGATAATTTATTTTTAACGTAAATACTAAATGGCTTTTACCCTTTAAGATTACCAATCTGTTCTTTCAAGACCTTAATGCGCGCTTCGGCATCCGCCTGTTTTTTCTTTTCTTTGGCAACCACCGCTTCGGGGGCATTATTAACAAAGCGTTCGTTGGACAGCTTTTTCATTACTGAATTGAGAAAGCCCTCGGTATATTTCAGTTCTTCCTGCAGTTTGGCTATCTCATCTTCCACATTGACGCTTTCCGAAAGCGGGATGTAATATTCCTGCGCCCCCACAATGAACGAAATGACGTTGTCCGGCTTTTCGGTCACTTCTTCGATTTTATCAATGTTGCCCATTTTTTCAAGCACAGGATAAAACATGCTTTCGTCATGCTTTCCTTTTTTCAGCAACAATGTGATGGTTTCCTTATTCGGGATATTCTTTTCTTTCCTGATTTTCCTGATTCCGATAATCACCTGTTCTGCTTTATCGAATGCATTAACGATCTTCTCATCCGCCGGGCCTGTTTCAGGCAACCTGGCAATAATGATGTCATCCCCTTCCTCCCTGTCGCGAAGCAAATGCCATATCTCTTCCGTGAGGAACGGCATGAAAGGATGCAATATTTTCATCAGGTCTTCAAAAAAGGCAACGGTTTTCGCATAGGTTGTCTTGTCAACCGGATGTTTGTAAGGTGGTTTGATCATTTCCAGGTACCAGCTACAGAAATCATCCCAGATCAGAATCATCCCAGATCAGTTTGTACGTGGCCATCAGGGCATCCGACAGGCGGTATTTTGTAAAATAATCATTAATCTCATTAAGCGTGGTATTGAATTTCGAACGGAACCATTCCACGGCCAGCCTGCTGCTTTCGGGCTGTTCAAGCTGTGTGTCAATCTTCCACCCTTTGATCAGCCGCAGGGCATTCCATATCTTGTTGCTGAAATTCCTGCCCTGCTCGCACAATGCAGGGTCAAAGGGAAGGTCGTTACCGGCGGGAGCCGTCAACAGCATGCCCACCCTGACACCGTCGGCACCGTACTGGTCAATCAACTTCAGCGGGTCAGGTGAATTGCCAAGTGTCTTCGACATTTTGCGCCCCAGTTTGTCGCGGACAATACCGGTAAAATAGACATTTTTAAAGGGTACCTCATTTCGGTATTCCATTCCGGCCATGATCATGCGGGCAACCCAGAAAAAGATAATATCCGGAGCAGTAACCAGGTCGTTGGTCGGATAATAATAATTGATGTCTTTGTTGTCTGGGTACCGGATGCCGTCAAATACGGTGATGGGCCACAGCCACGAAGAGAACCAGGTATCCACAACATCCTCATCCTGGCTTAAATCCTCCAGATTCAGACCGGAATCATATTTTTTCCTTGCCAGGTCAAGGGCTTCTTCTTTCGACCTGGCAGCCACCATATTACCGTCGGGGAGATAATAAACGGGTATTTGCTGCCCCCACCACAACTGGCGTGAAATATTCCAGTCACGTACATTCTCCATCCAGTGACGGTAAATGTTTTTGAATTTGGGAGGATGGAACCGAATGGTCCCGTTTTCAACTACTTCCAGCGCCCGTTTGGCCAATTCACCCATTTTCAGAAACCACTGTTGCGAAAGACGGGGCTCGATGACCGCATCGGTACGTTCGGAAAAACCCACCTTGTTCAGGTAATCTTCAATTTTGACCAGGTTGCCGCTTTTTTCCAGGTCTTTAACGATTTCCTCACGAACGGCAAACCGGTCTTTCCCGATATACAATTCTGCGGATTCATTCAGTGTTCCGTCATCATTAAAAATATCAATACTCGCCAGTTTATGCTTGATGCCCAGCTCGTAATCATGCAGGTCGTGTGCAGGCGTGATCTTCAGCGCACCGGTGCCGAATTCCCGGTCAACATATTTGTCAACGATGACAGGTACGGGACGATTGATTAACGGCACCAGCACTTTCTTACCGTGGAATCTTTTGAAACGCTCATCTTCGGGATGGACGCAAACCGCCGTATCGCCGAGGATGGTTTCAGGGCGGGTGGTGGCGATGGTTATGAAATCATTTTCGCCCTCCACCTGGTAATTGATGTAATATAATTTGGAATTGACTTCCCTGTGAATGACTTCCTCATCAGAGATGGCCGTTCCGGCACTGGGGTCCCAGTTGATCATCCGGATACCGCGGTAGATCAGCCCTTTGTTATAAAGGTCTATAAACACCTGTATCACAGATTCGTAAAGCGCTTCATCCATGGTAAAACGGGTGCGTTCCCAGTCGCAGGAAGCACCCAGTTTTTTCAGTTGTTCGAGGATAATGCCCCCGTGTTTTTCTTTCCATTCCCAGGCATGTTCGAGAAACTTTTCCCGGCTGATCTTTTCCTTGTCGATGCCGTCGGCTTTCAGTTTGGCCACGACCTTGGCTTCGGTGGCTATGGAAGCATGGTCGGTACCCGGCACCCAGCAGGCATTTTTCCCCTGCATGCGGGCCCTGCGTACCAGCACATCCTGGATGGTGTTGTTGAGCATGTGCCCCATGTGGAGTACCCCGGTTACATTGGGAGGCGGAATGACGATGGTGTATGGTTCTCGCTCGTCCGGTTCGGAGTGAAAATATCTTTTTTCCATCCAGTCGTACCATTTGTCTTCCGTTGCCTGCGGGTTATATTTGCTGGGAATGTCCATTTGTTTTTCTCTGGTTTATTGAGGGGCAAAAATAGTAAATTCAAAGTTTTAAAAACAGCATGAGAGATGACGGAAACCTAACTTGTAAGCCCCCGAAAGCAGCCGGATATACAGCAAATTTTCTATGAAAGATTATTATCGCTATTAAAGTAATCCTCAATCGATACCACCCGTGTTTTAATCCCCGGATATAATTTTTCAATAGTATAAAAGGATTTCGGCCTCTTTTTATCATCCCATTTCACTTCAATAGCTTCAACCCTCTCATCACTCAGAACAATAAAATCAATCTCCGTTTTGTTCGTTGTTCGCCAGAAATTTATTTTTTTCAATCCGTAGTGGTCTTGTGCAATCAGCTCTGTAAAATAAAAAGTCTCAAATAAGTTTCCGACATCCGTTCGCAATTCCAAATCATTGAAATTGTTTAAAATAAAATTTCTTAACCCCAGATCAAGAAAATATAATTTGGGCGTTCTGGTTATCTCTTTATTATAATTTTTATGAAACGGGTAAATCCTCATGCTTATGAAAGTCTGTTCCAGAATATTCAAATATTCTTCAACATGTCCGCGTGAAATGCCAAGTGATTTCGATAATGAATGGATATTTAACAAATTACCGCTTTGCATTGCCACCCGGATAAGAAACTTATTGTATTTATCAATATCCTTCACCTGAATGAAATCCACGAGATCTTTCTGTACATAAGACTGAAAAACATCTTTTATCCGAAGTTTTTTATTTATCGCAGGTTTTTCTTTTGCCACCGCCGGATAAGATCCGTAAAGGAGAATCTGATTAACAGCTTCTTTCCTCGTTATGGGTGAGGCAAAATCCAAATACTCGTTAAATGATAACCGGTGAATTGTAAAAACACGACCCCGCCCCACAAGATGTTCTTTGGTTTTGGCTTTCACTTCCAATTGAGACGAACCACTGTAAACAATTTTAAGATTCCTTTTCAGATCAAATATTTCTTTCAAAAACAATCCCGGTGAACTCAATCGTTGAATTCCATCAATAAAAATATATTTCCTTTTGTTTCCCGTTCCCATAAACTGGATAAACTCCGGCACGGAAGAAAAAAGCGAGTGTAATTGTAAATCATCCAGATTGAAATAAAAGATGTCGTTTACACTCACTTTATTTTTAAGCAAATGTTCGATTAAAAGATAAATTAAAGAGCTTTTTCCCACCTGCCGGCTTCCAATCAACCCCAGAATCAATTCATTATCCAGGTTATTAAGAAGCGTATCAAAAATATCTCTTTTCTTTAGATTAAAAGTATAATCTTGGTTTTCCCGCCAGGGATTCTGTAATAAGAAGATTTCTCTGATCATATTATCCAGATAATTTTTACAAATATATGAAATATTACCTAGGTAATTTTTTATTTAGCCTGAAGATTACAAATGTATCATCTTCAGGAAAGAAATCAGGTCATTTTAAAAATAAACAGTTAATCATCAAACCCCGGCCTTTTGAAAGCCCGTGCTTTGGGGAACACCCTTTCGATTGCGCTGCGCAACTGCCGCAGGAGGCGGATCTTTTCTCCCAGTTCGGGCTTCATGCTGTCCGCATATTTCCAGATGGTTGTCCATGCGGCGATTGACTGGTCAATGCCCAGCAGGGCCACTTTGGCCGAACCGTCGGAATCTTTCGGAAAATCCGCAAATTCAGGGTCATCCTCAAAATCTTCATAGCTGCTTGTGAGCGCCCGAATGACCTTGACCCAAATCTGCAGGTGATAATAAAACGCCACTTCCATAGCCAGTCCCAGCCTGCGTAATATAACCGGGTCGCTTATTCCGTCCACATTGAAAGTGATCAATTCGTCCCGCGATTCAGGAAAAACGACCGTTCCTTTCTTTTTTTGGATTTGATACCAGTCATATACCCAGTCCATATACCTTTTTGCAGCTTTGGCTATGGGTTGTTCATTGGCTTTCTGACGATGCTTTTCATGTTCGTCCATCATTTCGGCAACTTCCTCTTCATCTTCCGGGTCGAAATCAAAATCCGGCAGTTCATCAACGGAGTCATCATCATCTTCTTCCAGAAGATCTTTAACATCCTCTACCGCTTCTTCCACTTGTTCCCAGAACTCTTCATTCTTTTTTTCACGTTCCTCTTCATCGGTTTCTTTTTCAAAACGCCTCGGGTGCATTTTAAAAGACAGGCATCTCGAAGTAAAAAGACAACGGTCGCACCAGGCGTCACAATAATTGAAAATACCGGGAATGTTGTTGGGGTCTCTGGCCATTTCCCGTGCTTCACGAAAATCCATCCTGATTTGTTTTTATGATCACTGAAAAAACAGCGTCCCGAAATTATAAATTTTAAAAGAGAAACCAATATTTTTTAAAATATTTCATACCCGCCTGAACTTTTTCATTCGGACAGATAAAGCTGTAAAGCCTGCAAAGTTACTATGTTGAAATTCAATACTCTTTTTTCTTTACGCTATTCATCTTCGTTTGAAACCGACTTACCGGAAAGCCCCGTTTTATT
>JAADID010000204.1 GCA_013151505.1 Chlorobiota bacterium
ATGAGTGTATATAATGATATCTTTCCCAGGTCGGGCCCCAGGATGGATTGGATAGCGGGTAATACCAGCGTAAAAACCAAACCGCCGAAAAGCCCGCCGATGATACCCACCAGCGCATCCAGCGCTCCTTCTCCGAGCGAAACAAAACTGGTTCCGGGGCAATAGCCCAGGATGGCCATGCCTGCACCGAATATAAGCCCTCCCAGAATAATGCCTCCGAGTAAAAACGGTTTTAAGTGATAAACAGCCATACCTGCCCCGATCTCGATGTTCAGTATGATCATACCCACACCGATGGCTACGGCAATGGCCTTGGCTACCGTGAGGTCTTCAAGGGTAGCCATTCCGCTTATTACATCGTATTTATTCAACCGGGCGTACTGCAACAGTGCGCCAAAAAGGAATCCGAAAAATAAAATCATGATTGTCATAACCTGGTATTTTAATTGATTAGAATGCAAACATATTTAATGTTTATGGGAATTGTTCTCCAAAACACGAATTTTTATTAACCGTAAACGGTTCTCTAATGTAACGGCGACTTCAGTCGCCGATTCTACGGAGTTTGTTTTAAGATTGCCGGCGACTGAAGTCGCCGGTACGAATGCGGATCAGTCGCCGGATTTTTGAATTAACCTCCCCATGCTTAAAGCGTCCCGCTTTAAGTTTTCGCTCTCACACCCGTATCAGCCAGCATTTATTATTTATACAACAAATATTTCTGCCTGATCTTTTCAAACTCTTCCAAACCGTTTTGCCAGCTTGCCCGGATTTCCTTTTCGCTCAATCCTTCTTCAATCTGTTTTCTTAACCGGCCGGTTCCTGCCAGCTTATCAAAATAATCGTTGAAAAAGGGATGATCTGGTGATAATGCGCGGTATGTCTCGATTAGCCATGAAAGATTAAGCCGGTGCGGGTTCGTTTTGTAATTACGGGCATACCCTGTCAGGTTCTGCCCGTAGCAGGTTTGTCCTTCAAATTTCGGATGTTCGCTCACACCCGGAATGCGGTGCGGGGTGAAACTGAAATCACCGGTTTTCAGATCGGGATGGCCGTAAACCTGAAACGGCAGATCCGTCCCTCTTCCCACACTAACTACCGTTCCTTCAAAGAATGCCAGTGAGGGATAAAGATAAACCGACTCCCAGGCAGGCAGGTTAGGGGAGGGCTTTACTGGAAGTTTGACGATCATGTTGTGACTGTATCCTTTTAAGCTTATCACGGTGAGGTCACAATGTAAACTGTCGGTCAGCCATTTTTTCCCATTTACCATTTGTGCATATTCTCCTATGGTCATTCCGTAAACCACGGGAACCGCGTGCATACCCACAAAAGATGAATACTCCGGTTCCAGCACAGGGCCGTCAACGTAAAAACCGTTGGGATTGGGGCGGTCGAGGACGACAAGGGGTATGTTGTTTTCAGCGCAGCTTTCCATCACATAAGCCAGCGTGGAAATATAAGTGTAAAACCTGACGCCGACATCCTGAAGGTCGAAAACTACGATGTCCACGCCAGCCATATCTTCTGCCGTGGGGTTTTTATGCTTCCCGTAAAGCGAAATGACCGGTAATCCGGTTTGGCTGTCTTTGCCGTCTTTGATCAGTGCTCCGGCCTCGGCATTTCCCCTGAAACCGTGTTCGGGACTGAAAATTTTTACGACCCGGATTCCGGAGGAAAGCAATGTATCCACGAGATGAGTTGTCCCGATAAGCGATGCCTGGTTGGCCACAACAGCCACATTTTTTGATTCGAGCAGGGGCATGTATTCGCCGGTACGTTGCGCCCCGCAGGTGACCTTGGCATAATCAACAAGCTCCGGTTCTTTTTGTTGCGGAAATATGAGGAATGGCAAAATAATAAATAATATAACTATTCCGCTTATCAGGAGTTTCATAACCGGGCCTTTTCTTATTTTTGTAAAAATATCCATTCTTTTGAATTTTGAATATTTCATTGCGAAACGCATCGCACCGGATAAATCCGAAAACTATGCCAGGCCGGTCATACGAATATCTTATATCAGTATAGCGCTGGCCCTGGCGCTGATGATCATCTCGGTTGCCGTCGTTGTCGGTTTCAAGCATTCCGTCAGCAGTAAAATTATTGGTTTTACTTCAGACCTGCAAATTACAGCTTATTCCAATAACAAATCGCTCGAAGAACAGCCGGTGGAGATGACGGATGAAGTACTTTCCGTTTTGCAGAAAGACCCTGAAATTGTTCACTTTCAGCCGGTGGCAATCAAAGCCGGCGTGCTCAAAACAGAAGACCAGATACAGGGCATTGTGTTCAAAGGGATAGGGCCCGGATACGATGAATCGTTTCTTAAAGAACACCTTGTGGAAGGCAGTCTGCCCGATTTATCCGGCAAAAAAACTACCGAAGTACTGATCTCCCGAAAAATAGCCGACAAGCTGAACCTGAAACCGGGCGATGACCTTCGATCATGGTTTGTGACCGGTAATGCGGCAAGGGGTCGGAAATTCAGGGTTTCGGGTATTTACAAAACCAGTATGGAAGAATTTGACAATGCTTACATCATCGGCGATATCAGGCAGGTGCAAAAGCTGAACAACTGGAATGAAAATCAGGTGGGCAGCATCGAAGTTACCGTGAAAGACATGAAACGCATCAGGGACATTGCCATGCAATTGAATGTGGCGCTACCTTACAACCTGATGGTCGTGACAGCCATGGACCAGTACCCTGAAATCTTCAATTGGCTTGACCTGCTGGATATGAATGTGGTGGTGATACTAACCTTGCTTATTCTTGTTTCTGCAATTACCATGATCTCCACGTTGCTGGTCCTGATCATCGAACGGACAAACATGGTTGGCGTGCTGAAAGCGCTGGGCACGCGCAACTCCTCCATTTTTAAAATATTCCTGTACAAAGCATCGTACATTATCCTGAAAGGAATGTTTTGGGGCAATGTCATCGGGCTGGCATTTTATTTTATTCAACTGAATTTTCGCATCATCGGCCTTTCTCCCGAGGATTACTATGTGGATTATGTGCCCGTTGAACTGAACCCGCTTTATTTTGTTTTACTCAATGTCGGGGCTTTCGTTATCTGCGTG
>JAADID010000311.1 GCA_013151505.1 Chlorobiota bacterium
ATTACAATTGACCGATTCTCTGAAAAACCTGATTTCATTCTAGAAAAAGATTCTGAAATAATAGGCCTTGAACATCAAATTGTTGTTGATAGAAAATCAAAAGAACGTGAAGGTTTTTTTGAGAATATTTTTAATTTGGCAGAACATAAACTAAAGACAGATAATAGTTTACCAAATTTTTTAGCAAATTGCAACATAAAACCTTATGTGAATTTCAGAATAAAAGAAAAGCAAGATTTGGTATCAACAATTGTAACGGTTATTAAAACATATGTGATAACGAATAAATTAATTGAGAATCCTATTATTGAAAGAATCTCGATAATGCCACATTCAGGAATAAATATTTCAGGAAATTTGGGCGCTTGGTGGCAAAAAAATATAACAAATGATATTCTGATCACAGCAATCAATAAAAAAGAAAGACTGATTTCTGAATACAAGAAAAATTGCGGTAATAAACAGTGGTTACTGATTGTAATAGGAGGTACAGGAGAAAGTTCTTATGTTATGGATAAGAATATTAAACTGGATGTTAAATCTGAGTTTGATAGAATTTTTTTATTGGAAGATTTTTACAATAATCTTTACGAATTAAAATGAAAACACTACTGGCAACGATGCCTTAAATGAAAAGTTTGATTTTTAAATTAAATACATTCGTAACCAGAATATTAAATCAAAAAATGCGGTACGTATCAGAGCCCAAACCGCTGGCACATTGTGCTATCCCTGTCGCTATCGGATAAAGATGATAGCATAAGAACAACAGTAAATTGATAATTTGTTGCATTAAGATACCGAACGCAGCATCATCACCCCTTATCATTCAATTCAAAACATCCGGAAACATAAGTAATTAGGAAAAAACAAACCGTCTTTTCGGGAAGCACCTCACAATTCATCAGAAATATTTACCTTTCGCCTTGATTTTGATCATTCCGATTTATGCGAAAAACAAAACGCCAGCCCACATTATTTGAAGCACTCATCCCGATCGTGTTTTTAATTGTCCTGTTGAGTCTGAACGTCATTTTGTTCGAGGACACCCTTGAGGGCTCCAACCAGATCGCCCTGATGGCGGCAGCTGCGGTTTCGGGGCTCATCGGCCTGCGGATGGGCTTCAAATGGGCAGACATGCGGAAACAGATTGTCAAGTCTATCGGCACGGCCATGCCGGCCATCCTGATCCTGCTGCTGATCGGCGCCCTGTCGGGTACATGGCTCATCAGCGGGGTCATTCCCGCATTGATCTATTACGGGCTGGATGTCCTGAACCCGAAGGTATTTCTCTTTGCCGCCGTGGTCATCAGCGGTATTGTTTCACTGGCAACCGGCAGTTCGTGGTCCACCATTGCCACCATCGGTGTCGCGCTGCTGGGTATTGGCGACGCCATGGGAATTGACAAAGCCATTGTGGCAGGCGCTATCGTTTCGGGTGCCTACTTCGGAGATAAAATGTCGCCACTTTCCGACACGACCAACCTGGCTCCTGCCGTGGCAGGGACAGACCTGTTTACGCACATCCGTTATATGATGTACACCACGGTACCCACCATGACCATCACGCTGATCATCTTCCTGATCATGGGTTTTACGATCCATACGGGAGAGGTTCAGGCTCACGGGGTTGCCGTGCAGACTGCCATTGCCGATACTTTTAACGTAACCCCGTGGTTATTTCTGGTGCCGGCCATCCTGTTTGCGGTCATCCTGAAAAAAGTGCAGCCCCTGCCGGCGCTTGCCGTCGGTGTTGTGCTGGGCGCCGTCTTTGCCGTTATTTTCCAGCCACAGATCATTGAGGGATTATACAAAGGCGAAGGGAATTATTTCAAAGTTTCCTATATCGTTGTGATGAAAGCCATTTACGGACAAACGAACATCATCACCGACGATCCGGCCATGAACGAGCTGTTTACTTCCGGAGGAATGTCCGGTATGCTCGAAACCATCTGGCTGATCCTGTCTGCCATGTTTTTCGGCGGCATCATGGAAGCCACGGGAATGTTGCGCAAGATCACCCGTTCCGTGCTGACGCTGATTAAATCCGACGGTTCGCTTATCGGTTCCACGGCGTTCAGTTGTATCTTCTTCAACGTGACGGCTTCCGACCAGTATATTTCCATTGTTGTTCCCGGCGAAATGTACAACGAGGCGTTCAAGGACCGCGGGCTGAAACCCGAAGTGTTGAGCCGGACACTTGAAGATTCCGGGACGGTCACCTCGGTGCTGATCCCCTGGAACACCGGCGGCGCCACCCAGGCGAGGGTGCTGGGTGTCCCCACATTGTCTTATCTGCCTTTTGCTTTTTTCAACCTGATCAGCCCCCTGATGACCGTACTTTTTGCTTATCTTAACATTAAGATCAGAAGGTACAAGGATGATAAAAAAGGGTAACAACTTTTATTCCTCTTTCAAAAATTAAAAAGCCCTTCATCAACCAGGACAAAGGGCTTTTCAATTGGAATACTGATTTTATTTTACCTCTCGTAGTCTGCGCGGGCCGGCCTTTTTCACTTCGTCGGGCACATGGTCGGTAAACAGTTTGAAGTTCTCGATGTATCTTGAGGCAAGGGCGTCATATTTTCTCCAGTAATCATCCTTGTCACCCCAGGCATTGGACGGTTCAAAGACTTCATCGGGAACACCCGGACAGGATTTCGGAATGCTGAAACCGAAAAGTTTGTCGGTTCTGTATTCCACATTGTCGACCTCCAGAGCAGCATTGAGCATATTACGGGTATGGCGGATGGATATCCTTTTGCCCACGCCGAATTTGCCGCCGACCCATCCGGTATTCACTAACCAGATCCTTGCCCCTGCTTTTTCGGCTTTCTGACGCAGGAGGTTGGCATAAAAATAAGGGTGGTGAACCATGAACGGCGCCCCGAAACAGGCGCTGAAAGTGATCTCGGGTTCGATGCCCAGCCCCAGCTCGGTACCGGCAATCTTGGAAGTATAACCGCTGATAAAGTGATAAATGGCCTGGTTCATGTCCAGCCGGGCGATGGGCGGCATTACCCCCTGGGCGTCGGCAGTAAGGAACACTATGTTTTTGGGCTGGCTGTAAACCATCTTTTCGGGAACGGAATTGGGTATGAATTCCAAAGGATAGGAAAGCCTGGTGTTTTCGGTGATCCGTTCGTCATCCAGATCAATATGCCGGGAAGCAGGATCGTAAATCACATTTTCCAGGATTGTCCCGAATTTGGAAGTACACGCATGAATTTCCGGTTCGGCATCGGCACTCAGCCGGATGGCTTTGGCATAACAACCGGCCTCATAATTAAAAACGGCATCATCACTCCAGCCATGCTCGTCATCACCTATCAGGCGGCGGGTAGGATCGGCAGACAAAGTGGTCTTTCCCGTTCCGCTCAATCCGAAGAAAAGAGCAACATCGTTGTTTTTACCCACGTTGGCCGAGCAGTGCATGGACATCACATCCTGCAGCGGCATCAGGTAATTCATGATGGTAAAAACCGTTTTCTTGATCTCGCCTGCATATTCCGAGTTGGCAATGATGGCCAGCCGCTGGGCAAAGTTGATCACGATGGCGGTTTCGCTACGTGTGCCGTCAATACGCGGGTCAACTTTGAATTTGGGAGCTACCATCAGAGTGAAATCCGGGATGAAATGTTTCAGTTTGGCAAGATCTCTTTCATGGAGAAGCATATTACGGGCAAAATGTGCGCTCCAGGCCCTGTCGGTAATTATGCGCACACCTATCCGGTACTCGGGATGGGCACCTGCATAAAGGTCCTGCACAAAAAGTTCTTCACCCTGCCAGTAAGCTTGTAACCGTGAAAAAAGCCCGTTGAATTTTTCCGCTGACATGGGGCGGTTGTATTCCCCCCAGTCAATTTTATCTTCCGTACTCTCTTCACGGACAAAGTATTTATCGTTGGCTGCGCGCGCTGTCCACTTTCCGGTATAAACATGGAAAGCGCCACCATGGACAAGGTGTCCTTCTCCGCGAAAGACCGCTTCCTCAACAAGTGAAGGCGTTGGAAGATTCCAGTAAACCGTGTCCAGATAAGTGAGTCCGTGGTTTCTCAGTGTGTAATCCGACCGGTATTCCCTTGCGGGTTTTATTGCCGGAGTATCAATTTTCAGGTATTTCATATTTAAAATATTATCAGGATTAAATTAAAGCCGGTTAAAATTTTATGTCCAGTCTCTGACCAGTTTTCGTTCACCGATATAAAGTTCGTTGGGAGAATCGGGGTCAATGGCCCATTTCATTCTTTCAATTCCTTCGGTAATATCTTTGATAGAGCCACAGAAAGAGATCCTCAAATAACCTTCCATGCCGAATTCAACGCCGGGCATTGTCAAAACCCGCACTTTATCCAACAGGAATTTCGATAATTTGGTGGAATCTTTTTCATAGGCGCTGAAATCGGCGAATGTGTAAAAAGTGCCGTCAGGCGGTAAAAGGTGAACACCGGAAAAAGCTTTCAGGTGATCAACCAGCACCTTCCGGTTGTTTTCAAGGGTAATCCGCAGACTGTCAATACTTGACTGTACGCCATTGATGGCGCCAATGGCTGCTTTCTGCAACAACACCGAAGGCCCGGAAGTCTGGTGCCCCTGTATATTGGCCATTACTTCAATCAATTTTTTGTTCCCGACAGCCCAGCCGATCCTGAAACCTGTCATCGCATAAGCTTTCGAAACGCCATTGATCACAATGAGTTTGGAGTTGTCGCTCGAGTCTTTCACATAATCGTAAGGATTTGACCATTTCACTCCGTTGTAAATCAACAGATGATAAATGTCATCCATAATGAGATAGATATTTTTCTTTTCACAAAATTCAACGATCTCCTTTATGAACGACTCCGGGTAAACAGCGCCGGAAGGATTATTGGGACTGTTGATGATGATGGCTTTTGTGTAAGACGTTACATTTTGTTCGATATCCTGCATACGGGGTGTAAAAGTACCGTCTTCGGGAACAACCGGAACAGGAACAGCGCCACAAAGCTTGACCATCTCAGGATAAGAAACCCAGTAAGGTGCAGGAAAGATCACTTCGTCCTGTGGATCGAGAATGGCCTGCAAAGCCACCATCAGTGCCTGCTTTGCCCCGCTGGAAACAATGATGTTTTCAGGTTCCGCTTTCCTTCCGTAATGTTCCATGGTATAACGGATCACCGCTTTTTTCATATCAACGGTCCCGTCGGCTGGGGCATATCGTACCTCCCCCGTATTCAAATGCGAAGCGATGGCCGTAATGGCATCAATGGGGGCCTTGCTTTTCGGTTCACCCCCACCGAGATGGATCACCGGCTCGCCTTTGGCTTTTAATATGGCAAAAGTTTCGTTTAACTTCAGCGTGGCCGATTCAGTAATCGACCTGCCTATTATACTTATACTCATTTGTTTAAGTTTAATTTAAAATGAAATAGCCCGGACACCGGAGCCGGGAAAAATTTTAAGCGTCAAAAGTACATTTTTCATACGAATTAAGAAGTATTTATCAACGTCCGGATATAAATTTATATGCTTTCTAAAGTATGACCGGAGAGGTGTTTTTCAGGGAGTTAGTTTGAGAGGGTGATTGCTCAATGACACATTGGCTCGATTGCCGGGTGGGTGGATGGTAATACCGATTGCAAATCAAAATGCGCTTTTGGTTCATTTCATTCCCAAAAGCACTTTGATTTAGCACCGGCATTTACTCCCGTATAAAC
>JAADID010000263.1 GCA_013151505.1 Chlorobiota bacterium
TCAAAACGATGGAATATTCCGGTCATCCGAATTGAAGGTTGTTCAACGGATCAGTTACCCAATGTTTCAAGATAATCAACCGTATCAGGTCCGAGATTGAAAAGCAGGTCAATAATGCTTAAATTGGGAACGAAACCATGACGCTCGCTAAAAACCTGTATATATGCGGGAAAATGTTTTAATGTCGGGGGTTTTTTCGGTGAAATAGCAAACCGCAGGTCGGTGGAACCGGCAGGGGATTTTACAAAACCATGTGTAAGCTCAACCGACGGTTCGATGCCGATCATCTTACAAACCGTACCGAGAAACGAAAGATTAAACCGAAGCAAATTTTCATGCCGGCCCGTAAAAAATGTCTCCAGTTCGTCACGGTAATAAAGAAAAAAGGGAGAACCAAGATATGCTGCTTCAATGGCTCTCCAATGATTGAGGAACCACCTTTGGCCGTTAAAAATGATAACGTCTTTCGTCTTTGTGTGGTTGCCTTCGGGTTTGGTCACCGGGATAGACAAAAGCATTTTCCCTTTTTCAGAATAAATTTCACAACGGTTCCGGTAAGTTTGTTTGGGATAAGTTTCAAATTGTTCGATGTAAACTTTACGAGCTTTGAGCAAATAATAAAAATATTCTACAGGCGGCAGATAAGCCGTTGACAACAACACAGTATTTCGGACCGGTTCCATTTGTTTACAAAAATAGAAAAGGCCACGGTTTATAAAAACCGCAGCCCTTTCCGTTTTTAGTTTCCTTAAATTCGCTTAGGCCGTTTTCGGCTGTGCAAGCAACACCTCACCGATGGCCTGCTTCAAAGTTTCTTTCGGCAAAGCGCCCAGCGCCATTTGCGGCTGCCCGTCTTTGGGGCAAAACAGCAAAGAAGGGATGCTTCTGATACCAAATGCGGCAGCCAGCTCGGTTTGTTCTTCGGTATTTACCTTAAATATATTGATCTGGCCTTTGTATTCTTCTGCAAGTTCTTCAAGAATGGGAGCAACAATTTTACACGGCTGACACCAGTCGGCATAAAAATCAATCAGGCACGGCAGTTCACCTTCAAATTGCCATTCTTTATTTTTCTCATAATTGAAAACCTTCTGAAGAAAAGTTTCTTTTGTTAAATGTTCCATTTTTAAATAATTGTTGTTTTAATTAGTGAATAACTGATTATTTGTTATTTAATAAATTTTCATTAATGATTTTGATGTAGGCATCTTTAGGCAACGCGCCCACCTGCATCATGGGTTTACCCTCTTTCGGAGAAAACAAAACCGCAGGGATGCTGCTGATCTGGAAAATGGATGCCAGTTGCTTTTCCTTGTCAACATTTATTTTGTAGATCTTTACTTTGCCTTCATATTGTTTTGCCAAATCTTCCATAATGGGAGCTACCATTTTACAAGGCCTGCACCAATCGGCATAAAAATCTATCACACAGGGTTCGTCCCCTTCATAAACCCACTGTTGCGGGTTTTTTTCAAAATTCCATACTTTCTTAAGAAAAGTGTCATAAGTCAAAAACTCAGGTTTACCATCCTGATCGTTAACACCAACAGTTGTTTTATTTTTACCCTGTACTGATTCTGAGTTCTGGTTCCCGATTGCATCGGAACAACTCATCGAAGCAAGAGTTAATAAAACGACCAAAATAAGACTTAACTTCTTCATTTATATCATATTTAATTGAACAACCCTGTTTCGCGCTGCAAAGATAAATATTATTTTAATATATCGCTTTATTATCACTTTTTTTATCTTTGCTACCAATTTTTATACCATGGGTGACAGATATGGATTTATGTTAAAAAACAAACAGGACAAATGAAGATTGATTTTAATGAAAAAGTAACGGCTTTTCACAGGGCTTTTTCCGATGAAAACAAGTGCTTAAAACTGTTGGCAGACCTCAAATGGGAACAGGGGTTTGTTTGCAGGAAATGCGGCCATACGAACTATTGCAAAGGAAAGTCACCTTATTCGCGGCGATGCACCCGCTGTAAAGCGGAAGAATCGGTGACTGCCCATACGGTCTTTCATCACTGCAAAATACCGATGAACAAAGCCCTTGAAATTGCCTTTCTGATTTGTATCAAACCTGACATTTCGTCATACGAGATCAGCAAGAGAATAGATTTGCGGCACATGACATGTTACAGTTTTCAGAAAAAGATCATCAATTGCCGTGATTCTTCCATTAATAACAAGTTGTTGAAAAAAGTGATTGCCAGCCTGAACAGCACGGTAAACGCCACACTGAATTAACCCGGATTAATAAAAAACGGGAAAACAGGTCGGAAACAATCCCCGCTTTCCCTTTTTTAACGGACTTCCGATCGTTATTTATTTCAATACGATCTTTCTGTCAATTTTATCTTTGCTGGTGATCAGGCTGATCAGGTAAACACCTTTGGATTCATTTGTCAAATCAATCGTTTTGTTCACATTCCGGGCACGGGTAGCCAGCTTTTCATTATAAATGATCTGACCGTTCATGCTCACAACCTGCAGGTAAGAATCTCCTGCCGGCAATTCATCAATACTGATGTTCAACATCCCGGAAGAAGGATTCGGGTAAACCGAGAAGTCCGTGAACGAGTTTTCCTGAATACCTACACCGTCAATGAAGTATTCGGCGGCCCATCCTTCATCCCTTACCGTTGAGTTGGTTGCCCATAAAATGATCAGTGTGCCGGTTTCTGCCGAAATAACGTCCGGCAGGCTGTGACCCGAATACTGTCCTATAAGTTCCTGTGTTTCTCCATTATAAACCTGAACAACGTCGTTGTTTTCTTCGGTTGAAAATTCCGTAAACTCAAGTGTGATTTTTACGGCTTCCGGGTTGGTTATTTTATACATACAGGTCGTGTTGTTGCTGTAAAAGAAACTGCCGCTGCCATCATCAAAAGTACCTGAAGGTTCGGAGAAAGTCTGTGAGCTGCTGCACCATGTGGGTGAAGAAGTATTGTATTCGATAAAAAATCCTTCAGCCGAACCGGTTGAACTGAATGTGATCAGCATCTGGTTTCCGTCATACGAAATTTCCTGCGGCAAATCACTGCCTGCAAATTTTCCCAACAAATCATCTTCTTCCGTGGAATTACCGCCGTAAACACTCAAAGTATCCGTTGAAGCAGTATTGAATTTTGCGAAATTCAACCTGATGCTGCTGATCGAGTCTTCTTCTGTTTGCGGGTTGATCAACCAGGAAGCATTCATGCCTGCCGGATAATCTTCGGGACCGCTGCCATCGGTAAGTGAACCGGAAGACTCCGAAAGGGTATCCGCACCGTCTGCTATATAAGGATAATCCCCGTCGCCCGGATAGATATTACGCACCATGGCCTGGTAGCTGTTAAAACCATCCACGTCCTGCAGCGTGTAATATCCGTTAGCCGAACCGCTCCATCCGAAATTAAAATGATAATAATTTGTACCCTGATAACCATCACAAACAAAGGCATGTCCGCCAGATGTGCTGTATCCGGAATAATAAATCGGCATACTGTTATCCAGGTCCGCCTGCAACATGCTCTCCCACGCAGATGCGCTGAAATTTGATTTTGAAAGGTACTGTGCCGAATTGCTGTACGTGAAATAATTCTTCAACGCATAAGGCACATCCTGGCTGTACGCACCTGACCCGTCAGGCCCGTAATTCATCTGAACAGATACTCCGGCATGAAAACTAATCAGCGCAACCTCCCATGGATTGCCCGGGTCAATTGAATTCTGCATTCCGTCCCACACATAAGTTGTATTCCCGAAGTCAGCGGAAATGGTCCCATAAGGATATTGATAATACGAATACTGTCCTGATCCCTGATTGGGATATCTCCAGTAATACATGATCTGGGCCATGGCTGTGGCAACGCACCCTGCGTAAACATGGCCGCCCGGGCCGGCCTCATCTTCGGGACAAAGGATGTTGTAAGGGAAATCCTGGTTCCAGAGTGAGATGAGCAAAGGTTCAACTTCACTACGTTCCGATCCGGGTGAAATGAAAAAATCATCATCAGGTTTGTTGTATTTTGCCCATTCGCCGGAAATAAGGGCGCTGGGTTTTATGTTGTTAGCCGCAACATAATCCGCCTCATCAACAAACGTCTGTAACCAGTTCCGCAAATTATAATCCAGGTCTCCGTTTGCCGGAAAACTACCTTCAAAATTATAACCGAGTACAGGCCATAAAGCGTCATCAGCCGAGACAATCACCCAGCCGTGATCCAGATTAAATACAAAATAGGCCTGACCCACCTTATATTCATTAACAATATCCAGATCTGATAAGTTGACGGGCTCATCATAAAGATTGGACTGGGCATAATAAAAATGAAGGGCTACTCTTTCAGCCGTTGATTTATCAATTTTTTTAGCAAAAATGTTAATTGAAAATCCAACGATCAAAAGAACTGTAAAGTAAATTTTAAATCGCATGACAATGAATATTAATTAATATGGTTTGAAAACAAGATCGCAAATTTAAAATATCTTTAATATGCGACATGTTTTTTTAACGTAACTCGTAACATTTGGTTTCGGATTAGGTTGTCTGAAAATGCTTGAGTATTTTTGTCCTTCATTTTTTAGCGCTTTTGCAAGATTCCATTTTTAAATCATATAAAAAATGAACTTATTAATAAAAAACATCAGGAAGCTGGTTCAGATAGAATACGATCCCAAAGATAAAATATGCGGCAGCGAAATGTCGGAAATAAAAACGCTGGATGATGCCTGGCTGAAGATCAATGACGGCAAAATTGAAGCTTTCGGAAAAATGGAAGGCCTCAAATCGGATCATGCCGAAAAAGTACTTGACGCTTCGGGCAAAATGGTCTTCCCTGCATTCGTTGATTCGCACACGCACCTTGTCTATCCGGCCTCGCGCGAGATAGAATACATTGACAAGATCAAAGGCCTGTCGTATGAAGAAATAGCACAACGGGGTGGCGGTATCCTGAACTCTGCCAAAAGAATGCAGAAAATATCCGAAGAAGAATTATTCGAATCGGCTATGCAACGTCTCGAAGAAATTATCAGCTACGGAACAGGTGCCGTAGAGATCAAGAGCGGCTATGGCCTGACCACGGAAAGCGAACTGAAAATGCTCCGGGTAATAAAAAAACTGAAAGAGGAATCCCCACTGACCATCAAAGCCACTTTCCTCGGCGCCCACTCCATCCCGATGGAATACCGGAACAACCGGGAAGCTTATGTTGACATAGTGATCAATGAAATGTTACCGTTGGTTGCTGAAGAAGAGCTGGCCGATTATATTGACGTTTTTTGCGACAAAGGTTTCTTTTCGGTAGAAGATACGGAAAGGATACTGGAATCCGGATTAAAATACGGATTGCGGGGAAAGATACATGCCAATGAGCTGGATTTTTCGGGCGGAATCCAGGCCGGTGTAAAATTCAATGCTCTTTCGGTC
>JAADID010000245.1 GCA_013151505.1 Chlorobiota bacterium
TATTTATTATCAATACTTAAACCTTCGAAAATCCATCCAAACGTACTCCTGATATTTGCAGACTTCCATTAGGCTTGGAACAAATGTACCAAATCATATCCACAACTCATAGATGTATTTAAAAATAGGTGCCGTTTTTTTCAACTTTTATCTGTTGAAAACCCCGGTCATCCCTTTGGTAACCAACCATGAAAAAGGTTTCAACGGACACAACCCAAAAATTCTTTCATCTTTTTCTTGCCTGTTTCAAAAATGTTGCTTTATATTTGTCGCCATGATGAGAGCAACGATAAGCACATATTTCTTTTTCTACTCGTATTATTATTTCCGTAGTAAACCCGGGGGGAAATAGAAGTATCGTGTGCAAAAAAATACATGAAACTCCCGGGACAGTGTTCCGGGAGTTTTTTTATGTGAAAAAATTGAAACAAGAACAAATGAAAGTAGCTGTTCAGGGTGTGACAGGTTCGTTCCACGAGATTGCACGCTATGAAACAAATCAGTTGCCCAACGAGGAAGGCAGCTTGTCGCAGGTGTTGCCGGTGGTGGGCCGCGAGTGGGAGTACATGTTTTATGTGGACCTGATATATTCCGACTACGACCGGTACCGCATGTCGCTGGACGCCATCCGACCGCTGACCATCGACCTGGATATTCTCGGCGAATACGAGCAGGGTACAAGGCCGGATGAGAAAGGAGAGGAAAAGGTGAAGAAAGAGGTGAGGGTTGGGGAATGATGTCTGCCTTGCGCCCCGCCCTAAAGGACGGGGAATCTGAAAGCGAACAATAGATTACGCTATGAAATAAATCAGTTGCCTAGCCCTTCAGGGCTAGGGTTAGAAACAAAAAACAATGAGAATACAAAAAGCAAACAGATTAACAACAGTAAAGGAGTACTACTTCTCGCAAAAGCTGAAAGAAATCCAGCGCATGAGGGAAGCGGGCAGGGAAGTGCTCAACCTGGGCATCGGCAGCCCCGACCTGCCGCCTGACGAGAAAGCCGTTTACAGGCTGCTGGACGAAAGCCTGAAAAAAGACAACCATTCCTATCAGAGCTACCTCGGTATTCCCGAACTGAGAGAAAGCTTTTCCGGCTGGTACGAAAAATATTTCAACGTGGAACTGGAAACAGGGGAGGTGTTACCGCTGATGGGCTCCAAGGAAGGGATCATGCACATTTCGATGGCTTTCCTGAATCCCGGCGACAAGGTGCTCATCCCCGATCCCGGCTATCCCACGTATGCCGCCGTCACCGGCCTGACGGGAGCTACTGCCGTCCGTTATGACCTGAATGAAGAAAACAACTGGTATCCCGACCTGCGGGAGATCGAAAAGCAGGACTTGTCGGATGTAAAGCTGATGTGGGTCAATTATCCCAACATGCCAACCGGCGTCCCGGGAACAAGGGAACTGTTTCAGGACCTTGTGGATTTCGGGTTGAAGTACGACATCCTGATCATCAACGACAATCCTTACAGCTTTGTGCTGCACGATGAGCAGTTGAGCATACTGTCTGCCCGCAATGCAAAGGAGATAGCCCTTGAGCTGAATTCGCTGAGCAAATCGCACAACATGGCCGGCTGGCGCATCGGGATGGTTGCCGGGCACGAAGAATACATCCGGGCCATTCTCCGGGTCAAAAGCAACATGGACTCGGGGATGTTCAAACCGCTGCAACTGGCCGCTGCCGAAGCATTGAAAGCCCCCCGAAGCTGGTACGACAAAATGAATGAAACTTACCGGCAACGCAGGCAGGTGGTTTATGAAATCCTGGACTTGTTGCAGTTCGGCTACGACAAAAACCGGGGCGGCATGTTCGTGTGGGCAAAGGTCAATTCCGGATACCGGGATGCAGAGCATTTTTCCGATGCATTGCTCGAAAGCGAAGGTGTTTTCATTACACCGGGAAGCGTGTTCGGATCGAACGGTAAACAGCATGTGCGGATTTCACTCTGTTCAACGACCGGGACATTTGAAAAAGCCCGCGGGAAAATTTTGCATTTCATGGAAAATGTTGACACTGCCGGGAAAGAGGAAGAATATGAGGTTGTTCAAATTAAAGTGAAGTAGAAAATGAATGTAACCATTATAGGACTGGGACTGATCGGAGGATCCATGGCGCTGGACCTGAAAAACAGGGGCTTTGCGGACAGGATCATAGGGGTGGATAAGAACATCAACCACCGGAACATTGCCCTGCTCAGCAAGCTGGTGGATGAGACGGATGACCTGGAACCGGCTGTCAGACGTGCCGAGCTGGTCATCATCGCCACCCCCATTGACGCTACAAAGAGTCTGTTGCCCGATATCCTTGACCAGATCGCAGGCACCGCCAAAGTGGTTACCGATGTGGGTTCGACCAAGGCGGGGATTGCCGGACTGGTGGAAAACCATCCCAACCGGAAACAATACGTGGCTTCGCATCCCATGGCCGGAACGGAATTCTCGGGGCCGCTGGCTGCCGTGAGCCGCTTGTTCGATTACAAGAATGCCATCATCTGCGACAGCGAAAAAAGCTCGGAATTTGCCTTGAGCATGGTGAAGCAGATGTATGAAACGCTGAACATGAAGCTCATCTTCATGGACTCGCACCAGCATGACATGAGCGCCGCGTATGTTTCGCACATGTCGCACATCTCGTCGTTTGTGCTGTCGCTGGCGGTGCTCGAAAAAGAGAAAAACGAAAAGAACATCCTGAACCTGGCCAGCGGAGGTTTTGCTTCTACTGTACGGCTGGCCAAGAGCTCGGCGGAAATGTGGGTTCCCGTTTTCATGCAGAATTCGGAATATGTGCTGGAAGTGCTGGATGCTTACATCGAAAAGCTGCGAGATTTCAGGAATTCCATTGATGCCGGCAACGAAGAAAATTTACACGAGTTGATCAATCAGGCCAACGCCATTCAGAAAATCCTTTAAAACAAAAAGAGATGACAGAGAAAAGATTAGAAATTGTACCGTTACAAGAATGGGGCTTGCCCGATACGGAGAAACCCCTGGTGATCGCGGGACCGTGCAGCGCCGAAACCGAAGAACAGGTGCTTGAGACGGCCCGTCAACTGAAGGAAACGGGAAGGGTGACGGTGTACAGGGCGGGCATCTGGAAACCGAGGACAAGACCCAATGCTTTTGAAGGTGTGGGGTCGAAAGGACTCCCGTGGCTGCAGAAGGTGAAAAGGGAAACCGGCCTGCTGGTGAGCACCGAGGTAGCCAACATCAAGCACGTTTACGAGGCCTTGAAGTTCGGGATTGACATCCTGTGGATCGGCGCCCGCACATCGGCAAACCCTTTTGCCATGCAGGAGATCGCCGACGCCCTGAAAGGGGTGGACATTCCGGTTCTGGTGAAAAACCCCATAATCCCCGACCTGGAATTGTGGATCGGCGCCATCGAACGGATCAGCAATGCGGGCATCAGCAGGATCGGCGCCATTCACAGGGGGTTCGCCAATTACGAAAAAACAATATACCGCAACCTTCCGCACTGGCAGATACCCATTGACCTGAAATACAGGATACCCTCCATCCCGCTGATCAATGACCCGAGCCATATTTCAGGCAACGCGGAACTCATTTACGATCTTTCACAACAGGCCATGGACCTGAATTTCGACGGATTGATCATCGAATCACACATCAGACCACATGAAGCGTGGAGCGATGCACGGCAACAGGTCACGCCGGCTCGTCTGGCAGAACTGTTGAACCGGCTGATCATCCGCCAGCCGCTCCCCGGCAACAAAAAAACACTTGACGAACTGGGCGAACTGCGAAAGATCATCAACATCCTTGACGACCAGTTGCTGGTGACGCTGGAACAACGGATGAAAGTTGCCCAAAAGATCGGCCATTACAAAAAGAAAAACAACATCACCATTTTGCAGAACAAACGCTGGGAGGACATCATCCGCAAGATGCTGGAAAAGGGAAAACAAAAGGGCTTACGGCCCGAGACCATCAACAAGATATTCAAAGCCATCCACCAGGAATCCATCAACCACCAGGTGGAGATCATGAAAAACGGTAATCGCAAAGCACCGTATTCCGGCTACACTTTTTAATTGGGCTCAACCCGCTTGTACAATGCAATATTCCACGGGAATATCCTGCCGTAAAAAATTCTCCGGAAGCCGCTTTCACAGATGAGGTTATCCATCATTTTTTCTGAATGGATCTGGGTGCGAAAAGGATTCCCGGTGATTTTAAAATACAAGTGGGCCATTTTATTGACGGCTCTCGCCACCGCTCCGTCCAGGGGATAGACCAGGCCGTAATATTTTCCGGCCTTGGCAGTTGAATGACGGATTAGCTCCTCTACATAAGGATAGCAACAAACAACTTTTTCGAGTGTTACAATGTCGTGTTCTTCAACATCCTGGTGGCAATCAATAAAATCGGCATAAATATGACGGGTTTTTTTGTCAAGGTTTTCTTTCCCGGCCAACTGGCGGGCAGCGGAAATGAATGCCTGCGAGGCATCAACATCCGTGGCTTTCGAAAGCCCTTTTTTTAACAGCTCGATTTGGATAACGCCGATCCCTCCGCCAATATCAAGTAACGACAAACCGGTCAGATTCTCTTGTTCCAGCGCGTTTAACAGTAGTGTTGTCGTTTTGTTCGGGCCTTTTTTATTGTAGCGTTTCAGGTTTTTCAGCGCTTCTTTTTTATTAAAGATGTTTTCGGATCCGATACAATGTGCACAAGTCATAATGAGTATTTTAAATGATTAAGGTGCTCAAAAGTAAGACATATCTCAATGATATGCCGTCCTGAAGCCGCTATTCAATTTTAATTAACATTTTTTTATGATTTTGGTTTAAATTTGCCGGATACATCGTTTCCCAAATGGTATGTTGAAATCCTTTTCCATAAAAAATTATGCGTTGATCAAAGACCTGAACATCAGTTTTCCGGTCGGTTTCAGTGTGATCACCGGCGAGACCGGCGCCGGAAAGTCCATATTGATCGGTGCCTTGTCGCTGCTGATGGGCAAGCGTGCCGACTACGGGGTGCTGATGGACAAAGGGAAGAAATGCGTGGTGGAAGGGGTGTTCAGGATAGATGATCTGAACCTGGAGGATTTTTTTAAGAAAAATGATCTGGATTACGAACCGGAAACCATACTCCGTCGTGAGATCATTCCTTCGGGCAGGTCGCGGGCATTCATCAACGATACGCCGGTAAATCTCGATACGTTGAAAGCGATGGCAGTCAATCTTGTTGATATTCATTCACAGCACCAAACCCTGGAGTTATCAAAACCACGTTTTCAATCAGACGTTCTGGATGCTTATCTTGATAAGCCGGAGTTCATTGTTTCTTACAAAAGGGTTTTCGATCATTTGAAAAAAGTGACGGAACGTCTCGATCAACTGATTGCCGAAAATGAAAAAATCAGGCGTGATGAGGATTATTTCCGGTTTCAATACGATGAGTTGGTTGCAGCAAATCCGGATGAAGAAGAACTGAACAGGCTGGTTGAAAGGGAAAAATTCCTTACACATGCCGAAGAGGTCACGCGGGCCATCACGCAGGCAAACGGTTTGATGAATGAAAACGAGCGGACCGTTTCGGGGCTGATTACCGAAGTGCTGGATGCCTTAATGCCTGTTATTGACTATTTCCCACGTATCGGTGAACTTGTTGAAAGACTGAACAGTGCACAGATCGAACTGAATGACATTGCGTCGGAAATATCGGGGCTGGGATTGGAAACGGATTTTGACCGGGACGAGTTGGAACAGGTGACCGAAAGACTGAATGCCATTTATCATCTCCAGCAAAAACATCATGTGAGCAGTGTTAAAGAACTGGTGGCTTTGAAAGAGGAATATGCCTCGAAACTGAACGGCATTATCCTGAATGATGAAAATATTAAGAAACTCGCCAAAGAAAAGAAACAGCTTGAAAAGGAAGCATATCGTTTGGCAGGGGAGCTAACGGAGGTCAGGTTGTCCGGTGGCAATAAGTTAGCTGAAGCGGTTACCGGTCTTTTGCACCAGTTGGGGATGAAAGAGGGTGTTTTTAAAGTGAATATTGAAAAGTACGACACACTGACATCATCGGGGCAGGACAAAATAACCTTTCTGTTTACTGCCAATAAAGGCGGTGAAATGAAACCCGTATCTTCCATTGCTTCCGGCGGCGAACTTTCGCGGCTGATGCTGGCTGTCAAGTCGCTGATCACCCGAAAACAGCTTTTGCCCACCGTTATTTTTGATGAAATTGACGCGGGTGTTTCGGGAGATATTGCAGGGAAAGTCGGAAACATCATTAAAAAAATGTCGTTGCGCCACCAGGTGATCGCCATCACCCACCTTCCGCAAATTGCAGCCAAAGCCGACCAGCATTATAAGGTTTACAAAGAAACCACAGGAGAAACCACGCAGACAAAGATCGCCCGGCTGGACGACGAAGGCAGAGTGGAAGAAATCGCCGGCATGTTGAGTGATGAAAAGGTCTCGAAAGCCGCAGTGGACACGGCAAAGGAGTTGCTGATGAATTAAGGGAGGTAAGAGCCAGAAACCAAGAGCCAGGAATCAAGAACCGAGTGTCAAGATTTTTTAAGGATTGAAAAATTTTGAATAGATACTTTCAGTAAATTCCTGCTCCGTTGGTGTCCTGCTGGTCATAAAACCTTGAAATTAGGGCTCATATTGCGGTATGAATAGTTATCAAACCTATGAAACCGGTCCTAAACTACCCTCGTTTAGTTCCGAGGAGTCTCGTTTTAAACGAGACGACGAAAGAATCTCCTGCCTATGAAACATGAATCTTCCCCATTGGTTGAAGGGGACTCCCACTCTCGCCTCAGGCGAGATCGGAGCTAAACGATATATTTAGTTTTTTTTCATTCATTTAAAATGGAAAATGCCTTTTCCGGGGTCATAAGCTGCAAAGGGGGTATTTATCGGCATAAAGTTACTCCGGATTGGAACGAATACGGGTTTAATCGAATAGTTTTTATCTTTGCCGCTTAAAACCAGTCTAAATAATCACAGCATGTCATATCATTTATTGGAAGGAAAAAAGGGCATCATCTTTGGCGCCCTTGACCCCAAGTCAATTGCCTGGCAGGTTGCCGAACGGGCTCATGAAGAAGGCGCTGTTTTCACATTGAGCAATACACCTACCGCCATGCGCTTTGGGAAAATAGCCGAGCTTGCCGAAAAGACCCATACCGAGATTGTCCCTGCCGATGCCACCAGTGTGGATGACCTGAAGCGTGTTTTTGAACGATCCATGGAGGTGCTGGGTGGTAAAGTTGATTTTGTATTGCACTCGATCGGAATGTCGCTCAACGTTCGGAAGAAAAGGGTCTATAATGACCTGGATTACAATTACCTGATGAAGACCCTCGACATTTCTGCCATCTCGTTTCATAAAATGCTGCAGGTGGCTTATAAAATGGATGCCATCAACGAATGGGGTTCGGTGGTTGCTCTTTCCTACATTGCCGCTCACCGTGTGCATTACGGATACAATGATATGGCTGATGCGAAAGCATTGCTTGAATCCATCGCCCGCAGTTTTGGCTATATTTACGGCAGGGAACGGAAGATCAGGGTGAATACCATTTCACAGTCACCAACATTAACAACTGCCGGATCAGGCGTTAAAGGCGTTCAGGGGCTGATGGATTTTACAAACCGGATGTCGCCTCTCGGCAATGCAGAGGCCCTGGAATGTGCAAATTATTGTATTGTCATGTTCTCGGACCTGACAAAAAAAGTAACCATGCAGAACCTGTTTCACGACGGAGGATTCTCGAGCATGGGCATGAGCCTTCGCGCCATGCAGATGTATAAAAAGAGTCTGGAAGGTGAACTTGAGATCGAATAGAGTTCAGGCGGCTTCAGCCGCCTTTTTTCGTAAAACGCTTGATTAGTCAGCGGCTGAAGCCGCCGGTACATTAAATGCCGAGGTCTTTAACTATTCTTTCGATCTTTTTCTCCAGTTCGGAGGATATTTTTTCGAAATCATTCTTGTCGGCCAAAGGCGCTTTGATCCCGAAATAGAATTTGATCTTGGGTTCTGTTCCCGAAGGCCTTACGCTTACTTTACTTCCGTCCTGTGTAATGAATTGCAATACGTTGGATCCGGGAAGCGTGATCCTGCCGGTTTCCCCGGTTAACAGGTTTCTGTCTGTTCCTTCCAGGTAGTCTTTTATCACAATGACGGGAGAACCGCCCAGGTTTTCCGGCGGATTGTTCCGGAAATTATCCATGATCTGCCGGATTTCTTCGGCGCCGGATTTGCCTTTTCTGACGATGGAGATCAGCTTCTCTTTATACAGGTCGAACTCAACATAGATATCAAGCAGCAGGTCAAAAAGACTGATTCCGCGATCGGCGGCCCATGCAGCCGTTTCGGCGATCATGGAACAGGAAATGACGGCATCTTTGTCGCGCACAAAATCCCCGACAAGATACCCGTAACTCTCTTCGCCGCCTCCGATAAAGGTTTTCTGCCCTTCAAACCGTTTGATAATGTCGGCAATGTATTTGAAGCCCGTCAGCACATCATAATGCTCAACATTAAATTTATCGGCTATGTCGGCAAGCAATTCACTGGTAACGATGGTTTTTACAATATACTCATTGCCTGTCAGCTTGCCGTTTTCTTTCCACTTTGTCAGCAGGTAAAAGATAAGCAGGGACGCTGCCTGATTACCGTTCAGCAGGATGAGGTCATCGCCTTTGCGAACAGCAATTCCCACCCTGTCGGCGTCGGGGTCGGTAGCCATGACCAGGTCGGCATTCACTTCTTTTGCTTTTTTGATGGCCAGTTCAAGCGCTGCCGGTTCTTCGGGGTTGGGCGATTTCACCGTCGGGAAATTACCATCCGGAACAGCCTGCTCTTCAACAAGGTAAATGTTTTCAAAACCGAACTTTTTCAGGGCTTCGGGCACAAGTTTCACGCCGGTTCCGTGGAGGGGCGTGTACACGATCCTGAAGTTTTTCTGCCGCCGGATGACTTCCGGTGAAAGTGACAAAGATTTGACCTTTTCAAGATAAATCCTGTCGATATTTTCTCCGATCATTTCGATCAGTTCATTGCGTGCCTCAAATTTCACTTCGGCAATATCTTTGATCTTCCCCACTTCGGCGATCACTTCCTTGTCGTGTGGGCTGATCAGTTGCCCTCCGTCTTCCCAGTAGGCTTTGTAGCCGTTGTATTCTTTGGGGTTGTGTGAGGCCGTAATGACGATGCCTCCCTGGCACCCTAATTCCCTGATGGCAAAAGACAATTCAGGTGTGGGGCGCAAACTGTCGAAAAGGTAAACCTTAATGCCGTTGGCCGAAAAGACGTTGGCCGTGATCCGGGCAAAATAATCGCTGTTGTTTCGTGAATCGTGTGCAATGGCCACTTTGATCTGTTCAAGATGCGGAAAATTCTTTTTCAGGTAGTTGGCGAATCCCTGTGTAGCTGCACCGACAGTGTATTTGTTCATCCGGTTTGATCCCGCGCCCATGATCCCGCGCAGTCCGCCGGTACCGAATTCAAGGTCGCGATAAAATGATTCTACCAGTTCCTGCGGATTATTTTCCATCATGTCGCGGATGGCTTTCTTGGTTTCTTCGTCGTAACTTCCTTCAAGCCATTGATTGGCTTTTTCGAGTACGTTTGGGTCTATACGGTTGTTCATTTTTCGTATTTTTTTGCAAACTTAAATTCAAACAGCGTATTTATCTCTTAAATATTTATAAATCTCAATAATTGATATCAATCAATATTTCAGTGTCTTATAAACTTGATCGTTTTTCCTCTGTGGCTCTTTGTGCCTTCTTTGAGTTTCTTTGTGGAACAGCTATCATAAAAAATTACACGAAAATTCGATTTTGTATCAGTTCTCATTTCATTTGCGGGAGGTTGTCAGACATTCAAGCGCTTCAGAACCACTTTAAGACTGTCGCGCCAGTAAGGTATCTCCATCTGGAAATCCTGTTTTATCTTGCGTTTGTTGAGGATACTGTAAAAAGGGCGCGTAGCTTTTGTCGGAAAATCTTTGGTCTCGATGGGCAGAATTTTACAATTCAAACCGTATTCATCCACAATGGCCCTGGCAAAATCAAACCAGCTTGTTACACCTTCGTTGCTGTAATGATAAATTTGTTTTCCCGGCTTTAATTTCTCAGAAGCGATAATTTCCAGGATGGCTTTGGCAAGGTCGCCAGCATAAGTGGGCGTCCCCACCTGATCGGCAACAACGTTTATCGTATCCCTTTCTTTTGCCAGGCGGAGAATGGTTTTGACAAAGTTATTCCCGTAACCCGAATATAACCAAGAAGTTCTGATAATAATGGCATCCGCCGTGCTCTTCAGGACAGCTTCTTCGCCTTTGAGTTTCGACAACCCGTAAACCGATTGCGGGGAAGTGGTATCTGTTTCAGTGTAAGGTTTGTGATTTTTCCCGTCGAAAACATAATCGGTCGAAATATGAATAAGGAAAGTCTTTTTACCGGCAAGGATATGTGCCAGGTTTTTCACCGCCGTAAAATTAACGGCCATGGCCATTTCCTCTTCCTCTTCGGCTTTATCCACAGCGGTATAGGCTGAACAATTGATGCAGAATTCGAAATGCTTTTCGGTAAAAAAGTCCTGAACGGCTGCTGCATCTGTCAGGTCGAGTTCGTCAATATCAATAAACTCAAATTGGAAACCCGGGTATCCGGGTGACAGGTCCCTGATTTCAGAACCCAGTTGGCCTTTACTACCTGTTACCAGTATTTTTTTCATAGCTCGCTCAGCAATTGATCGAAATAATTTATGGTTTTCACAAGTCCTTTTTCCAGCGGTATTTTCGGTTCCCAACCCAGTTCCTTTTTCGCCAGTGTGATGTCAGGCTGGCGTTGCAACGGATCATCCGACGGAAGGGGTTTAAAAACCAGTTTGGATTTACTTCCTGTGAGTTCCAGGACTTTTTCCGCCAGTTCGAGAATTGTGAACTCTCCGGGATTCCCCAGGTTAACCGGTCCGATAAATTCTTCCCGCGTATCCATCAGCCGGATAAATCCTTCGATCAGGTCGTCAACATACTGAAAGCTGCGGGTTTGTTTTCCGTCTCCGTAAATGGTAATATCTTCACCTTTCAGCGCCTGAACAATGAAGTTGGAAACCACCCGGCCGTCGTTGGGGTGCATGTTGGGCCCGTAAGTGTTGAATATCCGGGCTATCTTGATGCGCACATTGTTTTGTTCGCGGTAGCTTACAAATAAGGTTTCGGCAACGCGCTTGCCTTCGTCGTAACATGATCTTTTCCCGATGGGATTGACATGTCCCCAGTAGTCTTCTTTTTGCGGATGTACCAACGGGTCGCCGTAAACCTCACTGGTGGATGCCTGAAGGATTTTGGCTTTGATGCGTTTGGCCAGACCAAGCATGTTGACGGCACCCATTACCGAAGTTTTCACGGTTTTGATGGGGTTGTACTGGTAGTGAATGGGGGAGGCGGGACAGGCCAGGTTGTAGATCTCATCCACCTCGATAAAAAAAGGCATGGTCACATCGTGACGGATGACTTCAAAGTAAGGATTGTCCATCAAATGGACAATATTGCGCTTGGAGCCCGTGAAATAATTGTCGAGGGATATTACCTCGTGACCGTCGTTCAGCAAACGGTTACAAAGATGGGAGCCAACAAATCCGGCGCCACCTGTTATTAAAATTCGTTTCATTATTATTTGTTATTTAACTTTTCCAAAGTCCGGAACTTTGGAAAAATTTATTTACCGCCAATACCAATTCCGAAATACCTGAAGCCTTCGTTTTTCATTTCCGATTTATCGTAAATATTCCTTCCGTCAAAAACGACCGGTTGTTTCATGAGTTTTTTCATGATCTTGAAACTCGGGAATTTGAATTCGGGCCATTCGGTGATCAGGAACAGGGCATCCGTGTCAATCAGGGCTTCGTACTGGTCGTTAACAAATTCGACACGATCACCGAAAATCCGTTTGGCTTCGTCAACGGCCACCGGATCATACGCTTTGACATGTGCTCCTGCATCCAGCAATCTGTTGATAATGACCCTTGAAGGTGCTTCGCGCATGTCGTCTGTCTGGGGTTTGAATGACAGTCCCCAGACGCCGAAAGTTTTACCTTTCAGGTTACCGTCAAAATACTTCATGGCTTTCCCGTAAAGGATGGATTTCTGCCGTTCGTTGACATCTTCAACGGCTTTCAGTACCGCCATATCATAACCATGCTGGTGAGCTGTCCTGATAAGTGCTTTCACATCTTTCGGAAAACAGGAGCCGCCGTAACCCGTTCCGGGATAGATGAAATATTTTCCTATACGCCGGTCGGAACCGATCCCTTTTCTGACCATATTGACATCGGCGCCAACGATCTCACATAGGTTAGCAACGTCGTTCATGAAGCTGATCTTGGTGGCCAGCATGGCATTGGCGGCGTACTTTGTCATTTCTGCCGAAACGATATCCATGAAAATGACCGGATGACCATTCATCGTAAAGGGTTTGTAAAGCCGTTTCATCAGGTCTTCGGCCCGTTTTGAATCCACGCCCACTACGATGCGGTCCGGTTTCAGGAAATCATTCACGGCATCGCCCTCTTTCAGGAACTCCGGGTTTGAGGCCACATCGAATTCAATGTCCGCATTTCTTTTTTTAAGCACTTCACTGATTTCTTTTCGTACCTTTTCAGCAGTACCAACCGGCACGGTGCTTTTTGTTACCACGAGCGTATAGTCGTTAATGTGCTCGCCCACCTCGCGGGCTACGTTCAGCACATATTGGAGGTCGGCGCTGCCGTCTTCATCGGGAGGCGTGCCCACCGCGCCGAAGACCACCTCTGCATCAATTAGCGAATCTTTGAGACTGTCGCTGAAATGGAGTCGTCCTTTTTCAAGATTGCGGTGCACCATGTTTTCCAACCCGGGCTCGTATATGGGAATGATGCCTTTTTTCAGGTTCTCGATTTTCTTTTTGTCAATATCCACACACGTAACATCAATACCAACTTCCGAAAAACAGGCGCCGGTAACCAGACCGACGTATCCTGTGCCTACGATCACTATTTTCATGTATCAGATCTTTTAGTTTTTCATATTTTTCTTTTACCGGATTAGTGGAATAATGGAATATTGGATGGTTTTAAATTTATATTCTCCTTTAATTATTGTTCCTTATTCTACTTTTGACCGGTTTCAGTTTTGAGTTTGTTTTTCAAACGGGCAAAGGTATTAAATCATTGGGAAAAAAAGAATTGAATTTCCACAAGGCGGGAAAAAGACTACCTTCCATTGAAGCCTTCACCGTAAGAAAAGTTATCAGTTTAGTTCTTTTCCGTAATAACGCTGTAAGAACCTCTTAAAAAACACATCGTAAACGGTATAGCCGTCATTTGTTAAACAGATGATCTCTTTGTTTTCAAGAGATTTTAATGCTTGTGCAACCGAAGAAACGGAAGGAAGCCTGTGCTTTAAAATAAAGTCAATTGCAGTTGGTTTTTTTATAATACCTTCATTGGCAACGGCTATTGCAACTTTCCGTTGGTTTTCAGGAAGTAAACGGAGTAAACTTTGGTAGTCGGCTTTTCTGTTCTCAATTAAATCATCTGTTATCGTATATGCCTGTTGTAACTCCAGTTTGTTTTCCGTTTCCGAAAATGCATAATTGCAAACAACCTGTGTGTAATAGGTGTAAATTTCCGAGAAGTCGAGCAAATATTCCAGGGCATCTGGGGCAACCTGCTTGTCATTCTTTTCAAAATTATCTTTAATAAAACCAAAATAAGTCTCTCTGTTTATTTTGTCAAGAACCATTATTTCAACGCTTTGATAAAAAGGCCTTTTAGCGCTGAAAAACATTTGTTGTAAAAGATGATTGGAACTGCCTGAAAAGATGAATCTAACATTGGACAAATTCTGAATGTATGTACGCAATACAGCTTCCCCCTTTTCAGGATAACCAGCCACTTCCTGAAATTCGTCAAAGGCAATGATAACTTTTTTCTTACGCGTTTCAAGATAATTGAAAAGCTCTTTTAATGTCGTTTCATACCGGGCAGGTTGAACGGATAACCCTATGCCGGGGGTGCCGTCAGGCGAAAAGCTGATATTCGGGCTTAATCCTTTTAAAAGGGTCTTTACTCCTTCAATAAAATTTTTACTGTGGTATTTGAACAAAATATTTTCGGCCATTGCCTGTATAAATCCTTCCAGTGAGGTTGTGGCAAATAAATCGATAAAAATTGTTTCAAAGTTTTTTTTCTTTTCCAGTGTATGGAAAAAATGTTTTATCAATGCACTTTTGCCCAGTCTCCTCGGACTGTGTATTAAAGTGTTCCTGCCGTTTGAAATATTTTTTGAAAGCCGGGCCAATTCGTTTTGGCGATCACAAAAATATTCAGGTTCATAATTTAAAGTAAATGGATTCATTGCTGGTTTTTGTGCAAAGATAAAGAAATACATAAAATATGCTACATAATTTATGTATATTTACATCTATATTATATGTATCATAAAGTATGCCGGCTGATTGTCCTGCATGTGCAAATGCAATGGATGGAAAACTTGAGCCGGCAGAAGCCTGATCTGATGGGTAATTTCCGGTGGATGTTTCGTTGAGCGCAGCGTAACAAGTAAGGTAGTGTGTATCGTACCAGTCTCACCTGCCCACTGGCCGGGCGGGAAGACCGGCGCGAGGGGAGGCGAGGAGGGGAGTTTTTTTCACGCCTCGTCAAAATATGGTTTATTGATGGTCTGAAATTTCAGTAACGATCAATTCGTTGTTTTTATTGATATACCCGAAAGCACGGTATTTTTGGGTTATCCTGAAATAAAATTTGTTTTGGCTTTTGGGTTGTCGTTTTCGCAAATCAACCAATTCATACAATCCTCCTTCAATATATCCTTTGGCTTTGAGATATGGTTTGACGAGTTGACGGGATTTAAGATATTTTATGACCTTTGGCTTTTCGCGTACTTTCATCCCTGAAAATCTATAATATCGTCTTCGCCTTCCTGTTCGGCTTTTTCAATATTTTTCCGGATGCTCTCCGGGATTTCCTCATCATCAATTAGATAAATAGAAACAGGAGATAGTTTATCGCGTAAATAAATATACAGTTCTTTGGTTGTACGAAATTTTGTTTTCGGTAATTTTTCGCCGTTCTCTATTGTGATGGTGGTCATTTTTTTAGAAATTTAATAAACACAAAGATAATAAAGATTGCCTATTTGTAAAAATCTTTTGTCCCCTCAGTTAAATTCTTGCACGCCTGCCCTGCCTTTAGATGACCTGGACCAGAGCTAATATTTCAAAACTTCTTTACGGCCCGATATTCAAAGATAAACATATCATCTTAGACAGCTTTGTTTTTTCCGGTCATATAAGTTTGCTATGTTTAGCTTTGCAGCAGTCTCACCTCCTCACCGGCCGGGCGGGAAGACTGGCGCTGGAGTTAGGGTTGAGTTTCAAACCAAATTTATTTCAGCCACCGGTCCAGCCAGTCGAAAAAGACACGCTGCCAGAGGATGGCATTTTGCGGGTGCAGTACCCAGTGGTTTTCATCGGGGAAGAAAAGGAATTCTGCCGGGACGTCATTCAGTATGGCCGCATTAAATGCCGACATGCCCTGTGTATAAGCGATCCGGAAATCCTGCTCGCCATGAATGACCAGGATAGGCGTATCCCACTTGTCCACAAACAGGTGGGGCGAATGAGCATAAGCTTCCTGAATTTTTTTGTTTTTCCAATCCCAGTACGGGCCGCCCATGTCCCAGTTCTCGAACCACATCTCATCGGTTTCGAGGTACTGTGCCTGTTCGTTGAACACGCCGTCATGCGCAATGAATGCCTTGAACCTGTGGTCGTGATGCCCGGCAAGGTAAAAGACAGCCCACCCGCCGGCACTGGCGCCAACGGCGCCCAGACGGTCTGCGTTCACATACGGTTCTTTGGCCATTTCATCAATGGCTACAAGGTAATCATCCATGCTTTTGCCGTGATAATCGCCGCTGATCTCTTCCTGCCACGCCTGTCCGAAACCGGATACGCCCCTTCTGTTGGGCGCAACAATGATGTACCCGTTGGCAGCCATCAGTTCGTAATTCCAGCGGTAATGGAAGTTCTGGCTTAACGGTCCCTGCGGCCCGCCTTTGCAATACAGTAATGTTGGATATGATTTGGTGGAGTCAAAATGCGGAGGGTAGATAATCAGCGTCAGCATGTCTTTACCGTCTTTGGTTTTCATCCAGCGCTCTTCTACTTTACCCATGGTGAGTTTGTCGAGTAACCCCTTGTTTGTAAAAGTGATCTGCTCTTGTTTCCCGTCGGCAATGTTGACGGCATACAATTCGGTGGGCATCCGGATTGAATTTCTGGCACCAATGAGCTTGTCACCGGCATAAGCCACGCTTTTATAATCATGCATACCGTCCGTCAATTTGTCAATGGTGTTTTTATCAAGGTTGTATCTGTATATCTGGAAACGGCTGTGCCAGTCGCTGGTAAAATAGATATTCTTACTATCATCCGACCATACCAATCCGTAAACATTCTGGTCGAAACCTTTGGAGCCGTATATCTTTTCACCTGTTTTTAAATTCATCAGGAACAGGCGGTTCTGATCCGATTCGTAACCTTCACGTTCCATGCTTTCCCAGGCCATCCATTTGTGAAAAAACAGGATTGATATCAAAACCCATCATCCCTTCGGTCATGTTTTTGGTCTTTTTGGTTTCCACATTGTAGAAGTAGATATCGGAATTTGTGGAAAGCGTGGCTGCTTTGCCGGTGAGTTTTTTGCAGGTGTAAGCTATTGTTTTGCTGTCGGGTGTCCAGTTTACCTGCTCAATGCCGCCGAAAGGCTTCAGCGGTGACTGATAAGGTTCTCCGATGAGGATGTCTTTGTCGTTCGTCACATTTTCTCCGTCATAATCGGCGACAAAAACGTGGCTGTAGCTGTCCACCCAAACATCCCAGTGTCGGTACATCAGGTCGTTCATCAGGCGTCCCGAAGCTTTGGGTAAGCCCTTGAAAAGCGGTGCAAATTTATTTTTAATGGGAACCTCTTTGGTGTAAAGTATTTTTTTCTGGTCAGGGGAATATTTGAATCCGGTTATGCCGCCATCGATATTTGTGATCTGCTTTCTTTCGGTACCGTCAGGATTCATTTCCCAAAGCTGGACAGAACCGCTTTCGGCAGTCAGGAAGCCGATCTTTTTTCCGTCGGGCCGCCAAAGGGCATTGAACTCACTTTTGGCCGAATGGGTGATGGGTTTCTTGCCTGTGCCGTCAACACCGATAGTATAAAGTTCGCGATTGCCTTTGTTATCTGCAATTGAATAATAGGAAACGCCATAAAGAACGGTTTTATGATCAGGTGAAACTTCCTGGCCGCTTACCCTTCCAAATGCCCAGAGCACTTCCGGCGTCATCAGGTCGCTGGTCAGGGTCAGCTTTGGTTTTCCGATGATCTTTTCTTTGGCTTTATTTTGTTTCTGCCCGCAGGCAGTCAGTAAAAAAACAAATGCTAAAAGGAGGTAGATGATTTTTTTCATGACCGTTGATTTTTGGATTGAAAAGCAAATTTACGCAATGGAATGGATTATTGGTTGTGGGAAGTGGAATTTTTGTTGAGACGACGCAGATGAACGCAGATTTTTTATGATCTTTTATTACCGATTACCGACTGAAACAGGTTTACAAAAAAAGTAAACATTTGCCTGATTTCGCCTTTCAACCGATTCAACCGATTCAACTGATT
>JAADID010000083.1 GCA_013151505.1 Chlorobiota bacterium
TCCAAACTGGAAAAACTGTTGCGACGTATCGGAGAAGCCGAGACTGCATTTTTGGTAAAATATTACAATGTCACCGCCGATACCGACCAGTTTTGCGAAGATTTGCAAAAATTGCTGGAAACCGCCCGCGATGGATTTCAGGGTATAAAAGGGGAGAAAATCCCGGGTACGTTAATGGGGAGCAGTTACAAAGTTACTGCCTCGCCGGTTTATTCCATTGACGGGAAGGTGGAAGACTGGTATTTCCCCCAGGCGATTTACACTTACTACAGAGGAACTGACCAGGCCGCAGCCGAAAAATATTTCAAGGATCTGGATAAAGTAGTCAATAACTGTCAGTTGGGATTTAACCGAACCGAGGTACTGGAGCCTTCTTCAGAGAGCAGTAACAAGGACAAAATGTACAAATACATTGAAAAGGAGGAGGGTAAGTCGGGGCGCGCCGTCATCATCAATCTCCACCAAAGTTATTCCGGTTATGAAGTACAACTGGTTGTGAACAATTATGAACTGAAAAAATAATTTCAGCTTTATTCCGCCTGGTCGAGTAAATAACAAACCCTATACGCATTTTTTGTTGTTGGAGTGGACTCCAACAACGGTGTGAGGGATCAGAACTTTTTTCAACCTGGCGGGAGCAAGCCCGCCCACCTGGTCAGGTACAGGGCAAAAAAAATCCCGGCTTTTGGCCGGGATTCATTTTTTATTGATCTGTAATCTACTTCACAGCATCCACAATGGCTTTGAATGCTTCCGGGTTGTTCATGGCCAGGTCGGCCAGCACTTTACGGCTGATCTCAATATTCTTTGCATGGAGTTTCCCCATGAAAACCGAGTAAGACATACCGTATTCCCGGGCTCCCGCATTGATCCGCTGGATCCACAAAGCCCTGAAATTGCGTTTCTTCGTCCGTCTGTCGCGGTAGGCATATACCATGCCCTTTTCATAAGCGTTCTTGGCAACCGTCCAGACGTTTTTCCGCCGGCCAAACTGGCCTTTGGTCTTCTTCATGATCTTTTTTCTACGTGCCCTCGAGGCAACTGCATTTACTGATCTTGGCATTTTTTTAAAATTTTTCCGCTATGGCGTTCCGGCTTTAAACGGAAACTTTACAGGCCATAACAAAAGTTAAACAATAATTGAATTAACTGCGAAGCATCCTTCTGATGTTCTTCTCATCTGCTTTGTCAATAATGGTAAAGTAAGTCAGGTTGCGTTTCCGCTTTTTTGACTTCTTTGTCAGAATGTGACTTTTGTAAGCATGCTTCCTCTTGATTTTACCGGTGCCGGTAAAAAAGAACCGTTTTTTCGCACCGGATTTGGTCTTCATCTTTGGCATTACTTAAATTTATTTATGAGTTTATATTAAAATCATCTATTTCTTTGGCGCTATTACCATGATCATCCTTTTTCCTTCCAGCTTGGGCAGCCGTTCCACCTTGCCGTACTCTTCCAGTTCCGAGGCAAATTTCAGCAGAACATATTCCCCTTTTTCCTTGTAAATAATTGATCTTCCCTTAAAGAACACATCCACCTTTACTTTGGCGCCATCCTGCAAAAACTTGATGGCATGCTTCAGTTTAAAGTTGAAATCATGGTCATCAATGTTGGGCCCCAGCCGTATTTCCTTGACAACCACTTTGGCTGTTTTTGCCTTGATTTCTTTTTGTTTTTTCTTTTGTTCGTAAAGAAACTTTTTATAGTCCATGATTTTACAAACGGGCGGGCTTGCCGTGGGTGAAATCTCAACAAGGTCCAACCCCATTTCGTCAGCCATGGTCAGCGCTTCTCTTGTCTGGTAAATACCGGTTTCCACATTGTCACCCACCAATCGGATCACGGGCGCTGTGATGAACTCGTTGATGCGATGCGGGTTTTCCGGTTTTTTATAAGATCCCCTGGATCTTCTGCCTCTGAATGTTGCTATTGTTTAGTCCTCCTATGTTAGTGAATACTTTATTTAATTTATATCAATCATTTTCTCAACTTCCCTGTTCACCATTTCGGCGAACTCGTCAATTGAGAAAGTCCCGATATCTCCTTCACCGTGTTTCCTTACCGAGACCGTCCCTTCTGCCTGTTCGCGTTCACCGACGATGAGCATGTAAGGAATCTTTTTCATTTCGGCGTCTCTGATCTTTCTTCCCGTCTTTTCGCTCCGTCCGTCAATCAGGCCGCGAATATCGTGCTTTTTAAGCAAAGCTAATACTTTTTCGGCATATTCCTGGAATTTTTCACTGATGGGCAGCACGGTTACCTGGTCGGGGGTCAGCCACAACGGGAAATTGCCGGCACAATGCTCGATGAGCACGGCTACAAATCTTTCCATCGAACCGAAAGGCGCACGGTGGATCATCACCGGACGGTGTTTTTCATTGTCGGCACCAATGTAAGTCAGGTCAAACCTTTCCGGCAGGTTGTAATCCACCTGGATGGTTCCCAGTTGCCACTCGCGTCCCAGGGCATCGCGTACCATGAAGTCCATCTTGGGGCCGTAAAATGCCGCTTCACCGTATTCGGTAACGGCATTCAGGTTTCGTTCCTCTGCCACCTCGAGGATGGCCTGCTCGGCTTTTTCCCAGTTTTCGCGACTTCCGATATATTTTTCAGGATGATCAGGGTCGCTCAACGAAACCTGTATCTTGATATCTTTAAAATCAACCGCTTTGAAAATCCTTTCAATGATGTCAATCACGCCGTTGAATTCCGCCTTGATCTGGTCGGGCGTGCAAAAGATGTGGGCGTCGTCCTGCGTAAAACCGCGAACCCTTGTCAGCCCGTGCAGCTCGCCGCTTTGTTCGTAACGGTAAACCGTGCCGAATTCCGCATAGCGAATGGGCAGTTCCTTGTACGAGTGCGGTTTGGAAGCATAGATCTCGCAATGATGGGGGCAGTTCATGGGTTTCAGGAAAAACTCCTCGCCTTCCACCGGGGTTTTAATGGGCTGAAACGACTCGGCGCCGTACTTATCATAGTGTCCAGATATTTTGTACAGATTCACGTTCCCGATGTGTGGGGTAATCACCGCTTCATAACCGGCTTCCCGCTGTACCTTTTTCAGGTATTGCTCAAGACGTTCGCGCAATGCAGCGCCTTTGGGTAGCCACAGCGGAAGCCCCTGTCCTACTTTTTGCGAGAACGTAAAAAGTTCGAGGTTTTTGCCCAGCAGACGATGGTCACGCTTTTTGGCTTCTTCCAGCATTTCAAGGTACTCGTCCAGTTCTTTCTTTTTCGGGAAAGTGATCCCGTAGATACGGGTCAGTTGTTTCCGGTTTTCATCGCCACGCCAGTAAGCACCTGCTACTTTCAGCAGCTTCACTGCCTTGATGGGAGAAGTGTCGGGAATATGCGGCCCGCGGCACAAGTCGGTAAAATATCCGCTTTTGTAAAAAGTGATCTCCCCGTCATCCAGCTCGCTGATGAGCTCCAGCTTGTATTCGTCGCCCTTATCGCTAAAATATGACAATGCTTCTTCCTTGGAAACATCTTTGCGGTCGAAAGTCTGTTTTTCACGGGCCAGTTCCAGCATCTTTTGTTCGATTTTGGCGAGGTCTTTTTCCGAAATCTCGTAATCGCCAAAATCAATATCGTAATAAAACCCGTTTTCAATATCGGGACCGATTCCGAATTTAACTCCCGGATAAAGCAACTCAATGGCTTCGGCCATCAGGTGGGCTGATGAGTGCCATAATGCGGCTTTCCCTTCTTTGTCGCGCCAGGTCAGCAATTGCAGTCTGGCGTCTTCGTTCAGCGGACGGGTAGCGTCAATGACCTCTCCGTTCACTTTGGCGGCCAGCACATTACGAGCCAGGCCCTCGCTGATGTCGCGGGCAACTTCCATTGCCGTAACACCTTCGGGGTATTGTTTTACAGAATTATCCGGTAGCGTTATGTTTATCATTTACTTGTTACTCCTGAAAAAATTGGCTGCAAAAGTATAAAAATTGGTTTGATTTCCAACCGAATAAAGGAAAAATATTCTTCTGCATTTTTGAAACCTGCATTGCTGAATCCCCGTAGTATTCATCATGTTTTCCGTTGACCGGCTGGCACGAGAAATAACAGATAAAGTGAAAACAATATGCTCGATCAATATTTCAGGCTTTCTGATAATCAAACAAATGTAAAAACCGAATTCATCGCCGGGCTGACCTCTTTTGTGGCAGCCATGTACATCATTGTCGTCAACCCGGCCATATTGAGCGAAGGCGGGATGAACTACGAAGGGGTGATGACGGCCACTATTCTTGTCTGCACTTTTTCGTCCGTTATGATGGGGATTTACGCCCACAATCCCATTCTGGTAGCACCCGGTATGGGCATTAATGCTTATTTTACCTATTCGATAATCCTGAACCTGAAAGTATCCCCCGAAACCGCGCTGGGCGCTGTTTTCTGGAGCGGGATAATTTTCCTGATCCTTTCGGTATTCAGGGTGCGTACACTTATTTTAAAATCCATTCCGGTATCGGTAAGATTCGGAGCAGCCGCAGGCATCGGGATTTTCATCACCCTCATCGGGCTGATAAAAGCCCATTTCATTGTTGTGAAAGACCCGTTCATCGGGATGGGAGAATTCAATATTATGATACTGACTTTTCTGGCCGGTTTATTCATTGCTTCCATCCTGGTAGTAAAAAAAGTGAGGGCGGCGCTGATTTTAAGCATCATCATCACAACCATACTGGCTTATCCCATCGGTCGCTGGTACGGCGATGCTTCAACGGTCACTAATGGAGATCCGGTACTGGTTCATATTAAAGAAATCATGTCGTGGCCCGATTTCAGATATCTTTTTCAACTTGATTTGATCGGGTCGTTGAAGTTGAGCATTGTTCCGGCAGCTTTCGGACTGCTGTTTACCGATATGTTCGACAGTATTGCCACCTTTGTCGGTGTGGCTGAAGCCAGTGGTCTGAAAGACAAAGAGGGGGAACCGCTGCACATTCACAGATCCTTGATCGCCGATGCTTTTGCCACAATATTCGGCGGGTTGTTCGGCTCCAGCTCCGGTACCGCATACATCGAATCGGCATCAGGTATTCAGGCGGGAGGCCGAACAGGACTGACCGCTGTTTTTGCCGGGCTGCTTTTTATTCCGTTCCTGTTTTTTGCCCCGCTGGCTAAAGTTATTCCAGGCATTGCCACTGCGCCCGTGTTGGTAATCGTCGGCGTTTTTATGATGAACCCGGTTGTCAAGATTAACTGGAATGATTTTGAAGAAGCTATCCCTGCTTTTCTTACGTTGATCCTGATCCCGCTGACCTATTCCATCACGCAAGGCATTGTCTGGGGGTTTTTGTTTTACACCGTGCTCAAGCTGGTAAACGGTAAATTCGACAAAATACCCTGGATGCTCCTGATTATTGATGCTTTTGCTGTTTTGTTGTTGTATGTGGAACTGGGGTAAATAAATCCCCCACACGCAGGATTTTTATTCCGGCTTAACCGAACCACAAATTCCACGAGAGCAATTTGTCGTTATTTTAACAACAACATTTTTTTCGTCTGGGTAAACCCACCGACTTTCATTCGATAGAAATAAAACCCACCGGGAAGCCGGGAAGCATCAAAGTTCACTTTATAGAATCCCGGTTTTTGTCTTTCATTTACGAGTACAGCAACCTCGCGCCCAAGCGTGCTGTAAACTTTCAGTTGCACAAAAGAATCATGACCGGTACCCACAGCAGGAACCGAATATTCTATCACCGTTGAAGGAAAAAACGGGTTTGGATAATTTTGTTCCAGACGAAAATCTTTCGGGAAACCGGGTTTGTATTCTGCAATATCCGTTACGGGGCCCGTACTTTTGAATATGCCTCCCCCGACTGTCCCTGTATAGGCGTAACCGGCCGAATCAAATGTAAAGGTGGTTATTGATCTTACCGGCAAGTTGTTAATAACCAATCCTGTATTCTTCTCTATCCAGCTATTTCCGTTGTCATAGGACAAGATTACGCCGTAATTTATCGTTCCTGCAAACAAAACACCGTCTTTGTTTATATTGATTGCAAAAAAGGTAGTGTCTGAAATTATTGTTTCGTAACTATTCCATGTATTGGAATTATTATTAATCCTGAATAAGCCTGTTTGAGTGGCTGCAAAAATATCGCCTGCTTTGGTTACTGCGAGAGAATGTACATCGTAGTTATCAAGTGCGGTTTGTTGCCAGGAAGTCCCTCCGTCGGTTGAATAAAAAACACCATTTGAATGGGTGCCTGCAAACAGCGTATTCAACCCGGGATCATAAGTCAAAGCCGCAACAAAGGTATTTGTCAGGCCGTTGTTGACCTGTGCCCAGCTTTGATCGCTTCCCTGGGATTTGAATACTCCGTTTCCGAATGTTCCGGCATAAATCTGGTCGGTATTGTCAATCACGATCCCTCTTACTTTGTTGCCGGGGAGGATCGTGTCGGTCTGCGCCCAGTTTTCCCCGTAATCGGTTGATTTATAAATTCCTCCGCCTTCGGTTCCGGCATAGACGATATTACCGGCTTTTGTCGCCAGCGAACGGATCACTCCGTAATTCAAACCGCCGTTTTTGATTTCGGCAGTGTCATTTTTCACCCGGATGACACCGGCACCCGAAGTGCCAAAATAAAGGTTACCGTCGGGAGCAGTCAGCGATGACATGATATAAAGCGGAGAAAGTCCCAAAAAGTCCCACCTGTCTTTTACTTTATTGTATTTATAAACTCCTTCTCCTGCTGCATATAACTCACTTTTTGCGGCATCATAAGCCAGTCCATAGATGGCCGTGGTGTACATACCGTCGGAAGTCATAGGAACCCAGGCACCGCCACCTACCTCCATTAGTACGTCGAAACCATCATAAACATAAACAACATTAAAAGGGTCTTTAATAATATCCTGAATTTTCTTCCAATGTTGTAAGCCGGTTTCAGGTTTCCATCCGTCCATTCCCCCGGCAGTTGAATATAACCCTTCATCTGTAAGAGCATACTGTTTCCCAGGGATTTCCAGGAATTTCATGACATAGCTGTCATAATGCGTATCATCAACCCATCCTTTGATTTTCCATTCTTTATTCGGCTTATCATACCAAAATATGACCGTCTCATCCTCTCCTCCCACATACAGAATTTTATTTGTATAAATAATGCTGTTTGGAATATCCGTCCAGTTAAATTTCCAGTCTGTCCACTTGTTGTTGGCTTTATCATAGGAATATACATACCCGTTACAGGCACAATAAGCAATTCCATTATCAATATATATATCGCTGATCCATATTCCGTTTAGCCCGATTTGTTTCCAGCTTGCCCCATCATCTTTCGAAAGATAGGCGCCATCTTCCGTGCCAAGTATAATATCTCCATCAGCAAAATATTCAATATCCGTGATGGTCACACCCGGGCCCCTTATGTTCCAGTAATTGTTGGGTTGCTTGTTCCGATAAAGTTGCTTCGCCCCCCATTTTTCACCCAAAATTACGTTGTTGTTAGCCCCGATCGGATAAATTTTCCAGTTACCGAGGTCGGTTACCCTGCGCCAGAAATCCTGGCTATGGCTTTGACAGGGCAGAATAAAAAAAACGATGAAGACAAGATGTAATAAACGTTTCATAATGCATGGTTTTTAATTTAAAAATTCATTTAATGATCACATTCAGGATTTGATTCGGATATAATTATCTTATTTAAATGACTTTCTTTTGTGCTTATTTCCATAACAAAACAGACCACAGGTTCTAAACACCGTTACAAAAAATTTAGCAGATAAAAAGTGTAGAGTTCGATTTTTAAAGTGCAGGCGAGTTTTTTCCAAAAACACCAATTACTCATTCCTGCCTTTTTGTATCATAATTCATTAATCCTGGTTTGGCGCCCTTCCGGTCAAGATTGCTGTAAAATATTTGGAATGTAATTATGCAATTTAATAACCACCAGACCGGCAAGTATTTGACAAATATAATAAATCAATTTAACAAAGTCAAATATTGTACCTGGTTTCATCTCACGCGAGCAACAGTTTAGCTATTTTTTATGATTTAAAATATATTGGTTCTTTTGATGTTAAATTGGCATAAAAATCCACCGGATTAAAAAAGGGCTGCCCCGAAATGAAGCAACCCTTAAACCCAACATTATAAAAGAAATTTATTCGTAGTCCCGTTTCATGTACTGAACGCGCTCAAAGGATGCATCGGTGGTTTGTTTTTCCAGTGACAGTCCTCTGAAATCATCCAGCGATTCAAAACCGTGATCCTCCATCCAGCGCATCAGGCCTTGTTCAATGGTAGGGATCACTTCAATTCCATTGAGGTATAGCGTGGTGCACAACTGCACGGCACGGGCGCCGACAAGGATTTGTTTAGCAACCCCAAGTGCATCATGCACTCCGGTTGAAGCAACCAGGTCAGCACCCAGCTTGTTTCCCGTCATCAATGCAATCCAACGCATAGACACGAGGGATTCCACCGGAGAGGAAAGGTAATTGTCCGTAATCACTTCGAGGGTTTCAGTATCGATGTCCGGTCTGAAATAGCGATTGAAAAACACCAGCCCATCCGCTCCGGCATCCACCAACCTTTTGGCCACCAAACACAAATTGGTGAAATAATAACCCAATTTAACGGATACCGGGATGGTTACATGCTTTTTCACCTCTTTTACGATGTCAACATAAGTATCCTCAATCCTTTTGCATTCCTGCGAATCATTAAAAGGAAAAATCGCAATATTCAGTTCGAGCGCATCCGCGCCGGCTTCCTGGATTGCCGTGGCAAACTTTGGCCAACCCTCCTCTGAAACACAGTTTATACTGGAAATGACAGGCACATCGCTTTCTTTTTTTACCATGTTCACAAAATCCAGGTAATTGTCCAGGTTGGCTTCAAAAGCAAGGTTCATCATCTGTTCTTTGGCTTCCGGAAACCAGAAATAAATATCGGTATCCTTTCCTTCCCATAGTTTTGATTCGGAAACCATTCTGATTTGCTCTTCAAAAAGCGATTTCAGGACGATGGCACCTGCGCCTGCTTCCAGGCACTGGGTGACGGTCTTCAGATCACCTGTCAGTCTTGAGCTACTTACAATCAAGGGGTTTTTCAGCTCAAGCCCCATGTATGTTGTTGTAATATTCATTTTGCTAGCATGCTTATTGGATAATGAACATCAGCACCTATGTATTGTTCCAGACGCCGGGTCAGGTAATGGTATGCCTGCTCCAGGTTTAATCTGGCATTGTCGGTTAAACCTTCCTCGAAATCCCATCTGTAACCTTTAATGGCCATCTGGCATGTTTTGGGTGTTTTATTGAACAATTCTTTACACACATGCATGACATATTCCGGGGAAACGGAATGCATCGAAAACTCTACCTTTTCAGGTGAAGGCTGCAAACGTGAGAATTTAAATTCGCGGATATCTTCCTGTGTGGCATCTACAAAGATCACCACATCTTTTCGCGAGATTTTTTCAGCATCCTCAACATTGAGTTGATAGTTGGTGTCAGTTTCAATATTATCAAAATGATTCTTCTCTGCCCATTCCTTTATTCTTTCAGTCATTTCAATTCCCAGGGCATCATCCTTGCGGCCGGGATTTCCGTAGCCATATACAAGAACTTTAACACTTTTGTTCATGATTATTTGGTTTTATGGTCAATGATTTTATTTTCGTTGTTTATCAAAGTGATCTCAAGAGGCATCTGGCCCAGAGCATGGGTAGCACAACTCAGGCAGGGATCGTAAGCCCTGATGGCTACTTCAACGGCGTTCATCATACCTTCGGTGATCTCTGTGTGACCGTTCAGCATGGCATTGGCCGTATGGTTGACAGCCCTGTTCATGGGCTCGTTGTTGTTGGTCGTTGAAACGATCAGGTTGGCCATGGTAACCAGGTCGTCATCATTTATTTCATAATGATGGAAAAGCGTACCGCGGGGCGCTTCGATAACCCCCACGCCGCGATGCCTTTTTTCGCCTTTCACCACAAGATCCTCGTTTTGCAGGTCGGGATCGTTCAGCAGGTCACGGATCACCTCGGCACAGTGCAAAACTTCGATAAGACGTGCCCAGTGATAATGCAGGCTCATGTTGTTCGGCTTGCCATTGGTATAGGCCCTGAACTCTTCAAACTCCTTCTGTGCCAGGGGAGTCGGAATAAAGTCGCAGACATTTAACCGCGCCAGCGGCCCCACACGGTACCATCCCTGTTCTTTCCCGTACTCTTTCAGGTAGGGGAACTTCATGTAACTCCAGTCCCTGACTTCTTCTTCGAGGTATTTTTCATAATCCTGATAATCCACATCGTTCAGTATTATTTTACCTTCGGCATCTACAGCGCGCAAAACCCCGTGATAAATGTCCAGGGCTCCGTCCTTGCGTATCATGCTCAAATGGTTTGAAGGGAAAGCGGCAAAGTCGTCCACCATTTTCCTGTTGGCTTTGTGATAGCTCTTGAAAAAATCCAGTGCGGCAATTGACCATTCAACCATTTTATCCGCATTCATCGGGTCCGGCCCTTTCAGCAACTCATCGCGCTCTTCAATGGTCAGGTTTTTATTTATTCCCCCGGGGACGGCACCCGTGCCATGTATTTTCTTGCCGGCTGTCAGGCGTATTACTTCCTGCCCGAACTTACGCATCATCACACCCTGAACGGCAAGCTCCCTGTTTTCCATGGCTACTCCGATAATGTTTCTTTTCATCGGATCACCGTCGAACCCGAATAAAAAATCAGGTGAACTCAGGTGGAAAAAGTGCAGGACGTGCGACTGGAAAAACTGCCCGTAATGCATCAGCCTGCGCATTTTCTCACCCACTGCTGTCAGCCCGTCGCCTGTTCCGGCACCCACGATGACGTCCAGCGCCTTGGCTGCAGCCAGGTGATGGCTCACCGGGCAAATACCGCACAACCGCTGAACAAGAACGGGCATCTCCCAGTAGGGCCGTCCCTGGACAAAACGCTCAAACCCCCTGAACTCAACAATATGTAACCGTGATTCACGCACATTATTCTGGTCATCCATATAAATGGTTACTTTCCCGTGTCCTTCAACACGTGTAACCGGTTCTATTGTTATCTTCCTCGACATGTTTAAATAATTTTCAACGCATTAATCAAATTTTATTACTTCATAAGGCAACTTCATTTCGTCGCCTGTCACCAGTGCAACAAGGGCATCCCATATCAGGTCTGCCCGCGGAGGGCATCCCGGCAGGAAATAGTCAATTTTGACAATCTCATGGCAGGGATAAACGTTATCGAGCAACATGGGCAACTCTTCATTGTTGGGGAGTATTTTTTGTTTGTTTTCCCGAACCGTGGGGCCGTCAAGGTATGCTTCCTTCAGGCACTCTTCAATGGGAATGCCATTCCGCAAAGCAGGCAGCCCGCCCATGATCGCACATTCACCCAGCGAAACAAGCACATTGCAGTTTTCCCTGAACGACTTTAATATTTCAATGTTTTCACTGTTGCAGCATCCCCCCTCAATGATTCCGATATCCACCTGTTTCGTAAAAGTCTTGATATCATTGATCGGTGATTTGTTAAACTCCACCAGTTCGATCAGGTCCAGTATCCTTTCGTCAATATCCAGAAACGACATGTGGCATCCAAAGCACCCTGCCAGTGAAGTTGTTGCTATTATTTTTTTCTCCATTTTGATCGGTTTTATTGTTGAATTTCAATATCACTACCAATGGGTTTTTTATCATATTTTCTTTTTCCAATGGGCTGGTAGTAACCCAATTCTTTATAAATGATCGAACCCACGGGGCATGTATCCATGGCTTTACGCGCCAGCGCATCCGAAATTTCTTTTCCGAGTTTTTCATCAAGGATCACTTCCAGTTTATTTCCCCTGTTTTGATAAGCAAAATAACTCCGACCCTCTTCGTCTTTGATGGCTTTAATACAACGTTTGCACATGATGCAACGGTTCTGTTCCTTGATGAGTTTGGGACTGGATGCATCAATACCTTTTTGAGGAAATAAATAGGGGAACCTGGGCACCAACATCCTGAAACGGTAGGCCAGCGCCTGCAATTCACAGTTTCCGCTTTTTTCGCATGCCGGGCAAAAATGGTTGCCGCTCACAAAAAGCAGTTCGACGATCCCTTTCCTGAAATCGTTTATTTCAGGTGTATTGCTCTCCACCTCCATTCCGTCGGCAACGGGAGTGGTACAAGCTGTCATGTAACGCTTATTAAGCTTGACGGTGCACATGCGGCAACAACCTTTTGGCGGCAATCCCTCGAAGTTGCACAGCGTCGGAATATAAACCCCGTTTGCCCTGGCAGCTTCCACAATGGTTTGCCCCGGTTCGGCAATGATCTCTTTGCCATCTATTTTAAATCTTAATGTTGTACTCATTTTAAGAATTATTTTTACAGTTATGCATGATGAATATTGGCTTTTCTGCCTACATAATTATTGGCCGGCTCTACCGATTTTTCCATGTCAAAAACATTGTCAAAATCCGCCATGGCTTTCACGTGCTGCTCATACAGATGCCTGAAATTCAGAATACTCGAAACAACCGGATTGGCTGCCGTCTGGCCCAGGCCGCAACGGCTGATCTTGATGATCTTTCCCCAGCTTAACAGATCGTCAATGTCTTTCCTTACACCGTGTCCGCTGATGATCTTTTCAAGTTTTTTCTTCATCAGGTAAGGAATGTTCCGGCATGTTGAACAAGAACCGCAGGACTCTTCGATAAAGAAATCCATAAAATTCGTCACCACTTCGTTCAGCAGGTTCCGTTGATTGTTGAATATGATAATGGAACCTCCTGTGGGAAGGTCGGAATAGGAAAGTTTGCGGTCAAAAGTTTTCTGGGCAACCATCATGCCCGAAGGTTTGTACCATTTCATCAGGTCGGTAGTTCCCAGGTTATCAATATCTTTCACGCTGATCATCACACCTGACGGTCCGCCAACCTGGATAGCCTGAACATCATCGGCGCCGCTCATCTCCATCACTTCCCGGATGCTTGTCCCCCACTCCACTTCATAAATGCCCGGATATTTGCAATCACCCGAAACGCTCAGCAGTTTTGTTCCCAGTGAATCTTTTGTCCCGAAACCCTTAAACCAGTCTGCGCCGTTTTTAATGATCCTGACTGCAGCCGCCAGTGTTTCGACATTGTTCACAATGGTCGGGTAACCAAGGTAACCTTTTTGAACCGGGAAAGGCGGTTTGTCGCGTGGTTCTCCGCGTTTTCCCTCCAGCGATTCGATCAGTGCCGATTCCTCTCCACAGACATAAGCGCCGGCACCCAACTGAATACGAATATCAAAATTGAACTGTTTGATGCCTGCAATCCCTTCACCCAAAAGGTTTTCTTTCCGCATCTCCTCAAGAATACGGTTCAGGTATTTATAAAGGTACCGGTATTCGTAACGAAGGTAAATCAGTCCGATGTCGGCGCCGGTGGCATAAGCTGCCAGGATCATGCCTTCGAAAACCAGATCGGGAAATTCGGTCAGTAGCACACGGTCTTTGAATGTACCCGGCTCACCTTCATCGGCATTACAGATAATCACCCGGTGATCGGCTTCCACCCGGCGGCCGAAACGCCATTTCAGGCCGGTGGGAAACCCGGCTCCCCCCCTGCCCCGCAGGTTGGAGTCTTCCACAATACCGATAATTTCATCAGGTGAATGCTGTAATAACAAATTCCTGACAACTTCAAATTTCTCGTAGTTTTTGTCCAGCAGGATCATCCGTTTGCGGATATTATTAAAAACCATTGACCGGACATCAGGGTCGGAATTGTTTCCGTCGCCCACGCTTTCGTAAATGGCTTCGTCCAGTGTCTTGCCTGATTTCAGGTCGGCAATCAACTTTTTAACACGGTATGGTGTAAGGTTTGTAAAGACTTTATCGTTGATGATGGCACTGGGACCCTGGTCATTCATTCCCATACAGGAAGTTGAATACAAACCGAACAACCCGTCCGGTGATACGGAACCGAATTCCGTCCCACATTCCTCTTCCAGCGTTTCCTTTACTTTTTCACGCCCACGCATGCATGCCGTTATGCTGTTGTTCAGAAAAATATTGTATTTCCCTCTTGGCGTTTTCGAAAAGAAATGATAAAACGTCAACGTTTCGTTGATCTCTACCTCCGACATGTTCAGTTGTTCGGCAAGGACTTCGATGGCAGTGTCGCCGACATAACCCTGGAGGTCATGAATATCGATCAGAATATCCATTAACCTGTGACGGTCATGATGATACCGGGCGATGATCTTTATGATTTTGTCTTTCATTGACTGAAATTTTAAATTGTTAAAGATATAAACAATTAGTGTTAATTAATTAACAGCAAAAGTATAATTATTATTGTTAAAATTTTAACATAAGTATATTTTATAACGATTTTAAATTAGTTTTGGGCAATCGAAAACCATGTCAATTACAGCAAAGAAAATAGAGATCAAAGGGCTTGTCCAGGGCGTCGGTTTCAGGCCGTTCATTTACCGGCTTGCCGTTGAGCATAAGCTGAAAGGCACGGTAGAGAATAACAACCGCGGTGTTTTCATCCATGTGGAAGGTGAGACGGAACAACTGGAACGGTTCATCATTTCGCTGCCGCAACGAATCCCCGAAGCTGCAAGCATCACTGTTTTTAAAGAAATACCTGCACAGCTTGAATATTACACGGATTTTTCCATTAAAAAAAGCCGTTCTGTATCGGACGAGATCACCGAAGTGAGTCCCGATATCGGCGTTTGTAAAGCCTGTCTCGAAGACATGAAAACACAACCTCACCGCATCAATTACCCGTTCATCAACTGCACCAACTGCGGCCCGAGGTTCACGATCATCAGAGACCTGCCTTACGACCGCCACCAGACCACGATGGCTGTCTTTGAGATGTGCGACACCTGCCGGAAAGAATACACAGATATCCTCGACCGGCGTTTTCATGCACAGCCTATTGCCTGTAAACATTGCGGCCCGTGGTACACCCTGCACGAAAACAGCAGGACGGAAGAAGACCTTGAAAAGATACTTACCCGGACAGCTCAACTCCTTGAATCGGGAAAAATATTAGCCATCAAAGGTCTTGGGGGTTATCACCTGACCTGTAACCCGTTTGACGAAAAAGCGGTTTCGGATTTACGACTGCATAAAAACAGAGAAGGGAAACCCTTTGCGCTGATGGTTAAAGACCTGGAAACCGTAAAAGAATACCTGCACACCAACCCGGAAGAAGAAAAGCTGCTCACCGGCTGGCGCAAACCTATTGTGTTGCTGAAAGTTAAAAAGCCTTTTGCCCCGTCCGTCAGCATCGGACTGGATACGGTGGGCGTTATGCTGCCGTACATGCCGTTTCATTACCTGCTTTTTGAGAAACTGAAGCTTCCGGCCATTGTGCTGACCAGTGGAAACCTATCGGATGAACCCATCGTCATTAACAACGAAACCGCACTGGATAAACTCGGTGATATTTCGGAAGCCGTCATCACCTATAACCGCGATATCCACAACCGGACGGACGACTCGGTGACATTTGTAGCCACCGGGAAAGAGCGGGTGATCAGACGATCAAGGAGCTTTGCCCCTTCACCCGTTGAGCTTACATTTGAGGTGGAAGGCATCTTTGCCGCAGGCGCCGAGCTGGTCAACTGCTTTTGCATCGGCAAAGGAAAACAGGCCATCATGAGCCAGCACATCGGCGATCTGAAAAACATGGAAACCCTTGAATTTTACAAAGAATCCATCCGGCGGCACGAACGTCTTTTCAGGTTTGAGCCTTCGCTGGCTGCCATGGACCTGCATCCCGATTACCTTTCCACAAATTATGTCCGGCAACTCGATATCCCTGCTACAGCCATTCAGCACCATCATGCGCACATAGCATCCTGTATGGCAGAGAACGGATTGGACACGAAAGTGATCGGCGTAAGCTTCGACGGTACGGGATACGGGACCGACGGCAACATCTGGGGCGGCGAGTTCATGGTCTGCGATTTCCTGGATTTCGACCGGAAAGCCCACTTCGAATACATTCCGCAGCCGGGTGGCGATGCCGTCACCAAACATCCCTGGCGGATGATGACAGCATACCTTGTGCATTATTTCGGAGAAAATGTGGTGACAGAGCATCCGGAACTTTTTGACGGCATTGACCTGAAAGAGCTGGAGGTCGTTCTTTTCATGATCAAAAATAAGATCAACTCGCCTCTGACTAGTTCTGCCGGACGGCTGTTCGACGCGGTTTCCTCCCTGTTGGGCATCTGCCGTAACACGACTTATCACGCCGAAGCGCCCATGCGGCTGGAAGCCGCTGCCCCGCCGGGTGCGGAAGGTTCATATTCTTTTGAAATCAAGGGGGATGTCATCAGCATGAAACCGGTTTTTGAGGAAATGATCGAAGCACTTAACCGGGGCGAAAATCCGGGAACCATTTCGGCAAAGTTCCACCGTACAATCTCCGAAGTCATCGTTGAAAACATCAGCCGGATCAGCCGTGAAACCGGCATCCGTGAGATAGCCCTTTCGGGCGGCACCTTTCAGAACCGGATCATCCTGGAACAAGCGGAACAACTGCTGACCCGTACGGGGTTCAACGTTTACACCCACTCGCATATCCCCTCAAACGACGGTGGCATAGCACCATAGCACTGGGGCAACTGGCCATTGCGGCGAAGCGGAGGGAAAGGGGTGTGATTGATTAGTGATTGGTGATTAGTGATTGGTGAAGGATTTTTACGGGGTGCAGGTTGAATTGAAAACGAGGTAATGGATTAAATTTCCTGACAGGTTTCGGCAAGCTCCGTGCGACGGCAACCTGTCAGGTATGATAGAAAGGTGTTAATAGTTTTCAGGTTTTGTGTATTTATGTAGTTTTGAAATTAATCTTTGGCCCAAGTCAGCCACGCACGGGGCTTGCACACAAGACTTGCGCCAAGGGGGGATTTCGGTGATTATTTTCAGCAGCAGTTTTCAGATGCGGCGATGGATTACGTAAAAGGACAGGTAACAGGAAAAAAATACATAGATGATGATGTAAATATTATTACTACCGAAGTTTATTTCTACGATTCCCATTACCGTGTCGTGCAAGGCAACAAGTTCCTCGACAACCCGCAAAAAGAAGTTTTCTGCACCGGAAACCTGTACAGTTTCGGCGGAGCAGTGTTAAAAACCAACTACAAGTTTTATTCGCAGGATGTTGATACACTTACATATGCGTTCCGGTTTTTTTACGACCACGACTGGCGTAATACGGGATACGCAATAATCACAGGTAGTGACTCCATACCACTTGTGGAGCAGGATTATTCAGAAACCGGAAACCTGATAAGCAAACATTTCGACCCGCGAAACAACAGCCCGCTTTATACAATGGACTACAGGTATAACCCCCGTGGCTGGTTAACTTCGATTAACGAACTCACCAACAATTTTGACGACATGATCTTCGGTTTGAAACTCTTTTATGAAGCCCCTCCACAGGACGTGCCCGGCATAGCACCACCGCAATACAACGGGAACATCAGCGCCATGAAATGGTTTACAAAATTTGAAGAACACACGCCTTACATTAACGCTTACGGATTTTCGTACGACAACATAAACAGGTTAAAAAGTGCAAATTTCTACCACATTCAAAAAGACGGCACGGTTGACTTTTATCCGGTTGACACTACATCAACGGGGCCAAACAGCGGTTATCCTTCCGGTATCGCTTCCGTTGATAATATCACTTACGACAAAAACGGGAACATCAAATCGTTGTTCAGGTCTTTTCGCAAAGACAATACCGGTATCGTATTCGATAAATTGAAGTATTTTTACGAGGGAAACCGCCTGATTGCCGTTGATGATGACATTGAAGGACAAAATAATATGGGCGATTTTACCGACAATGGACATAAATACACTATTTTTAACCTGCCGGAATTCAGATACGACAAAAACGGAAACATGACCGAAGACATCAACCGCGGCATTAAAGTGGAATACACACGGGAAAACAACCTGCCCAAAACCATATCGTTCAATGACGGCTACATTGAAAACCAATATTTTTATACAGGCACCAAATATGCCAAACGCGAATTCGACGCCGGCGGCAACCTGCTGAACGACGAGAAATATTTCGATAACCTGGTTTTAAAAAACGGCAACCCCTTCCGCATCCTCCACGGCGAGGGCTACGTGGACCTGTCAAACGGCCTGGCAGGCGGTCTTTACTTCCACGTAAAAGATCATTTGGGCAACGTTCGCGCCGTGCTGGGCGAGACACCCGACCGCCGGCCATACATTGTGCAGGCATCGGGGTATTACCCGTTTGGTATGTTTTTTCAGAGCGAACGCATGCAATCCACCCAGGACGAAACAGCCAACCCTTACCTTTATAACGGCAAGGAGATACAGAAGATGCCGGGCAGGTGGTATGATTATGGGGCGAGGATGTATGATGCGGGGTTGGGGAGGTGGTTTGTTGTTGACCCACTTTGTGAATGGCATTTTAATTTTACTAACTATAACTATTGTTTCAATAACCCGGTTAAGTATATTGACCCATTTGGTTTAGACACACTGAATGTAAATGATGATAAGCCAGTAAAAAAAGATGATGTTGTCGTTCTTGATGATGGAAGTTTAGTTAGATCAAATTCTGATGAAACTGAAATTAAAGACAATAGGCCTGGTTGGCTTCGTAGAATATTAGCCGCGTTAGGTCGTTTTTTTAGCAATATGAATACAGAAGGAAATGGAGGAACCCAACAAAGTGGTATTCATGGAGTAACCAGAGGGAAGGAGGTTTCACCCACAAAATACAAAGCAAATTATTCTGTTGAAACAGTAAATATAGACCTGTTACTTGCCATTAACCCGGGTGCCGGCAGGTTCCGATCAAGCTCTTTGGATTTTGCAAATGCAACGATGAAAGCTTTTTCAATAAACAAAATATTATCTGATAAAGAAATTGTGGAAACACATACAGGGCTTGGAGAGAAAACTGATGCTAATGGGCAGCCAATGGGTAAATATAAGAATTGGATTAGACTAGATAACGATAGTAACGGAAAGTATTTTAAATCTCCTAATGGAGATACTACCTTAAATATAACTCCAAATGGTGATTCTATCTTATTTATTGGTTTCGATGGGTGGCAAGGACACCAAAGATATATGGATACAATATATAAGGTAAAATAACAATATGATAATTTTTCGTCCAAAGAAGCAAATAAATTAAAATAAATGATTATAATAGAGAAATTGAGTAAGTTAAAAATATCAGGAATGACAAGATTAGTATATTGCATAATTATATTAACAACCACGTTTTTAGGCTGTAATAATAAAATGCCAAATAGTGTTTTAAATAAATCTGAATGGAAGTCCGTTTCAGGTATTTTATTTTTTGCTAATAACAGCAATTACCATTTATATTACAAATACATAAATTCTGAAACTAATGATATCGTTAATAAATTGTATTACAATTGTACTTATTTAGGTTATGAAGTAAACGATTCATTAGTTAATTACATTCTTAACAGAAAAAACAAAATTATTATTCCAAAAATCGATAAAATATTTGGTATAGATTATATTTACGACACGACAGTATCTAACAGTATTTTATATTTTTCCGAACCCTTTTATGTTAACAAACATATTATTTGCTTTTCAGTAACAAACAAGAATTATGGTGAAATCAAATGGCAATTTGTTTATTTTATAAAAAAACAAAACAATTCTTTTAAAATAATTTTATATTATGACACAAAAGAAGATAAATTTTATAAGCCAATTAATCAGTAATATTCCGCATTTGCAATCCCGAAACAACCAGTCTCCCCAACTGGCGCGCATGTATCAAGCGTGCTTCACTACAAACTTGTACCATACAAATCAACCCGAACTTCTTTTCGGTTTTAAAGTTTCCTTAATTTTGAAACATGAGTACCGGAAACCTGTTTCATAATCCTGACGGCACCAAATACGGCAACGTCCGCGCCGTGCTGGGCGAGACACCCGGCCGCCAGCCATACATTATACAAGCATCAGGATATTATCCATTCCTGTCCGCAGTAAATTTATTGAAGGCGGACGGCATGTTGTTTCAAAGCGAACGCATGCAATCCACCCAGGACGAAACAGCCAACCCTTACTTATATAACGGTAAAGAGATACAAAAAATGCCCGGCAAATGGTACGACTACGGAGCACGGTTTTATGATGCGGGGTTGGGGAGGTGGTTTGTGGTGGATCCGATGGTTGAGAGATATTTTGATTGGACTCCTTTTGCATATGTATTAAATAATCCGATTGTAAATATTGATTTATATGGATTTACTGATTGGAAAGCAATAATGAAAGGTTCGGCGATGGTTATTGGTGGATTGGCTTCAGTGATCGGCGGAATTGCAGCTGCTTCAACTCCGACAGGAGTTGGACAATATGCAGGTGGTACTGCAATAGTTACTGGGGTTCCTACTATGGGTATTGGAATAGGTATGATAGCAGCTGGGATTAAAGATGATGGAACTGCACAGAAAGTACCAACTGGCCCAGGAGAAGCGGCTGGTATCGCTGGGGATAAATTAATGGGGAACGAAAATAATGAGTTACGTAATGCAGGATCTGCTCTTGATCTGGGTATTAAAATTGCAACAGCAAATCCACAATCAGTTATTGAAGAAGTTGCATTGGGAGTTGACGTTGCAATATCAATTGATAACCTTGTAAACAACGATAATAACAATACTGGGGCTAATACTAATTCCGAGCAAACGACACAATCAGATAGCAAGTCTTGAAAATGGAATTGATTTAGTGTTAGGTCAGCATTTAAAGAATTCTGATCCAGACTATTGGAACTCATTAACAAACGAACAGCAATCAGGATATAATCAAGATAGGGTTAATAGATATAAGCAATACCTTATTAATGATGGCAAATAACAAACAAAAAATATGCTTGAGATATGGATAATAGAATTGTTAATAGTATTGATATAAAATTTAAACCTACCTTTTTAAATAAAGGCTTCCTTTACTTAATTGTTATAGGAGTTATAATAAGTCTAATCATCTTCATTACTTTGAGAATAGATATTACATTTCGGTACATGCTTAGTACGTTGATTGTTTTTGTTGGTCTTCTTTTTTTGTTTTTTGTTAATAGAAATGAACCAGAGAAAATAGAAATTAAGGATAAAAAAATCTATATCACCTTTTTTAATAGGTCATTCTTTAAAAGAAAGCCTATTGAATTTTCTATTCATGAACTTGAATCTAAAATAAGTGAAGATGGAATTATTCATCTGACTAATAAAGGAAAGTTAATTGCGATAGTCAGAAAAGATGCTTTAATAGATAATGATTGGAAAAAAATAAAAGAGTTACTGGCTTTAAGTTAATTGAAGGTTAAGCATATTAAAAAAAGCCCACCCACTGGTTCAAGTCTTCCC
>JAADID010000345.1 GCA_013151505.1 Chlorobiota bacterium
TTGCTTAAATTAAAACATGTGGTGCTTACTTCGGTTGACCGCGACGACCTGGATGACGGAGGGGCTGAAATCTGGGCGCTAACCATAAAGGAAATAAAGAAATCAAATCCCGGAACGACAATAGAAACGTTGATCCCCGATTTTGACGGAAGGAAAGAACTGATCCTACGGGTCGTAGATGCAGGCCCGGAAGTGGTATCTCATAATCTGGAGACAGTCAGGCGGGTCACCCCGTGGGCAAGAAGCCGTGCAAAGTATGATACCAGCCTGAAAACCCTGGAAGTCATTTCAGGTACTGATGTGGTTTCCAAATCAGGCATTATGGTGGGATTGGGAGAAACACCGGAGGAGGTATTGGAAACGATGGACGACTTGCGCAACGTGGGCGTTCAAGTGCTGACCATCGGGCAGTATTTGCAACCGACAAAAAAACATCTTCCGGTAAAAGCATTTATTACTCCGGAGCAGTTTGGAGAATACAGAACGGCAGGGCTTGAAAAAGGTTTCCGGTTTGTGGAGAGCAGCCCGCTGGTGAGATCATCCTATCATGCCGAAAGGCATGTTACAAAGTAAAATAATAGTAAACCCCGGAGGGGTTCAATATGAATAGCCCCGTATGAAGCGAAGCGGAATGCGGGGTTAAAAAGTAAAAAAAGAATGATGTATGTTTTGGCGGGATTTTTGCACTTAAGCAAAAATCATGACAAAACTTGAAATATTCCCCTCCCCCCCGGTTTTGTAGTAATACGTAATTCCATGAATAAAAAGGTAGCGGTTAAATTTAAGAATTTAGGATTAATAGACTACAAAGAGGCCTGGGATTACCAGGAAACTCTTTTCAACAAGGTTGTTGCTGCCAAACAGTCAAACCGCGATCACAGGGAACACAAACCGACACCAAACTACATTCTCTTTTGCCAACACCCGCATGTTTACACTTTAGGAAAAAGCGGAAAAGAAACCAACCTGCTCATCAGCGAAGATTTTTTAAAAAGCAAGGGTGCTTCGTTTTATCACATCAACCGCGGCGGAGACATCACATACCACGGACCGGGGCAGATTGTTGGCTATCCCATCCTGGACCTGGACAATTTCGGGCTGTCCATAAAAAGTTACATTCACAATCTGGAAGAAGTAATTATTTGCAGCCTGGGTCATTTCGGAATTACGGCCACCCGTCTTGAGGGGGCGACCGGCGTATGGCTCGATGCGGATAATCCAGCCAGATCAAGAAAAATTTGCGCCATAGGCGTGCGCACAAGCCACTGGGTGAGCATGCACGGATTTGCACTGAACGTAAATACCGACCTGGCTTATTTCGATTACATTGTCCCCTGTGGAATAACAGGGAAAGCGGTAACCTCGATGCAAAAAGAGTTGGGAAAGGAAATGGATATTGATGAAGTGATGCAGGTACTAAAAGAAGAATTTGAAAACATATTCGGAATGGAGATAGGTACCAAATAATAGTTACCAATCTATTATCCGGGCTTGTACACCGGAAAAAAGTCTCACTGAAGCTATCCATTGAAATAAACTTTTCCAAAGTTCAAAACTTTGGAAAAGTTGTAACATCAAAAAAAAACCGCTTTTCGGTTTCCTGTCCCGATTTTTTTACTTTTATCCTGATGAAAAAACCCGAAAAATATCAACCGGAGCTTCTGATCTTTTTTCTCACAAGTTCACTGATCACGATTTATCTCGTCATCCGGGCAATTTATGTTCCCTTTACCCATGATGAAGCCTCCACCTTTTTCAGGTATGTGCAACCGGGCAAACTGGTACCCGGTATTACACGTGAAGATGCCAACAATCATTTTCTCAATACGGTGCTGACATGGATTAGCTGGAAAATTTTCGGCCATGCAAAATGGGCGCTCCGCATCCCGAATCTTTTGTTTGCGCCGGTTTATTTTTATTTTCTGTACAGAATCGGGTTGTTGCTCAAAGACAAAATCCTGCGTTACGGCTTTTGGGTAACGCTCCTGTTTTCTTTGTATTTCATTGAGTTTTTGGCCGTTTCCCGAGGTTATGGCATGTCCATGGCCCTGTTCATAGGTGCAATGTATTTTTTCATGCGGTCTTCACAAAGCGGATCATCAAAGTATTATTTTTTAACCTCCATATTTGTCCTGCTCATGCTTGCGGCAAACCTGAACCTGCTCATTCCGGCGATGGCCATATTCGCGTACCAACTCGTTCTAACCGGTTTAAGTTACCGGAAAATCCAAAAGAAACAATGGCTGTGGACCCTGTCTTTTCTTGTGATTTACGGAATCGCATTTTACCTGTCCCTGATTCATTTATTTCAACTCCGTGCAAACAGCGGATTGTATATTGGTGGAAACAAGGACTTTATTCATGGGACATTGTTTACCCTGACCTGGTTATTGACAGGAAAAAGCATGTTAACCGGAGTAATTATATCCCTGGTTTTCTTTGCCGTTATTTTGGCTATCAATCTAAAAAAACTGATCCGGGCTAACCGGCATTTGTTTAATTCACCTGACTTTATGGTTTCGGTGATCCTGGTCGCATCAGTTATCGGAATTTTGTTTGCAGCCCGCTTGTTTAAGGTTCATTACCCCGAAGATCGGCTGGCGATGTATTTTTTCCCGTTGCTGATGGTAAGCTTATTTTTTACACTGGATGCGATTCAGGTAAAAAAATACAGGCAGTATGCCTACATTCTGCTATTGCCGTTATTGTTTTTTCCGGTGCATTTCTATGCCAGGATGAATATTTCTTATGTCAACGGCTACCGCAACGAGGCCATACCCCAACGGTTTTATGATCGTATTCATAAGGCACATATTGATAGTGGACATTTACCCACGGTTGGCGGGTCGAACATGCGACAGTTTGCCTGGATGTACCTTGATTTTATCAATGGCGGACACGAAAATGTGCTGGACTGGAAAGGATATCCCGATACGGTATCCGGCTTTCAGATACTGGAAAAGAACAACTACCCTTATCCTCTGAATAACTATCAATTAATTGACTCGGCACCTTATTCCGGGCTTTTGTTGTACGAAAGGAAAAAGCCGGTTTCGTTAAAAAAAACCGACCTTCATATTGGCATGGACAAACCCTTACAGGTGAGTAAAAAATATTATAACCTTCTGGAGATCAAATCGGATACCATCAGCGGCAAATATTTATTTTTTGATATCAGGATGAACATTTATTCTGAAAAAAATCCTTTTCATGCCTGGCTGGTAGTCCAGGTAAGCGATAGGCTAAAACACACATTGGTTTATAAATACATTCCTTTTGATTGGTTAAAATATCATTACGACGGGACAAAAGACAACTTTCACCAGAGCATGTTTGTCGGTCCGCTTCCGGAAAATGCACATCGTTTAAATATTTATATCTGGAACATGGATTTAATGAAATATGAATTACGGGATTATGAGATTGAGGTTTTCGAAGTTTCAGACAAGGAACAGGTCAGATAATAAAACATTTAGTGTGGCCACTATTCCCTTTTTTTGAAGGGGAGACACCTTAAGAACAGAGGAGTTTTTGTTATGCTCTCGTCTTTTTATCCCAGCACTTCATGCAATATCTCCACCGATTTCATTTCGCCAAATCCCGGAAGGTGCAGTTGAAAATAGGTGATCAGAACATCAAGCAGGTTTCTTCTTTCGGAATAGCTGATCTCCAGTTCGTTGTTTTTCTCAAAAGATGTTTCGAGCAGTAAATCCAGTAATTCTGCCTGCATTCCGCCGGCGTAATCAGGGTGTTGCGGTATGTGGTCTGTAAACTGTCCTTCCCGCAGGTCGAAAACCTGCAAATGTTCTCCAACATTCTTTTTGGGATAAAATCCCAGGAACCGGCTGAATTGTACCATAAAAACCAAATGGAAATTGGTGATTTCCATCGTGGTCAGGTCCAGCCAGGTCAGGCTGTCGAACAGCCAGTTGAAAAGCAGTTTGTTGGGCATTTCTTCCCGGATGGAACGGTAAAGCAGTTCGTCAATAAAGAAAAGGAAAGTACGTTTAATCGTGTCAACAGGCAGGGTAGTATAAGCATGTGCAACTTTAACTTCTTTGAGATATTGTAGGTTTTTGTTTTCCCTGAAGCCAACTTCTATGTCCAGCAGGGTCAGAGGCTGGAACAGGGCCAGCCGTGTTTTTGAACGCTTTCCCCTTACGCCCTTAATGATAAAAGACAGCAACCCGAATTCCTCGGTGTAAATTTTGGCAATGATGCTTGTCTCGGAATAATTGATGTATTTAAAAACGATACCTCTCGTTGTTTGCAACATTTCACCGTTAGTTCAGGATTGTAAAATAGCGCCTGTTTTTAAAAATAAGATATCACATTTATCTGATGATCAATATCTTTGTAACCATTTTTGAAGAGCCGTCATTATTTGTAACAAAAACAAGATATACTCCTGAAGCAGCTTCCCGGCCGTCGAAATTCTTTCCGTCCCAGATGGCCTGCCCGCCTTCGGAACGGGTTTCAAAAACCAGGTTTCCCGATGTGTCGGTAATCTTGACTGATGATTTGTTGGCTACTCCTTTGATGGCGATCACCCCGTGGTATTCGGGCCTGACGGGATTGGGATAGGCATATACTTCTGCTCCGGGTTTGGGAGGAGGCGTTGCCGTACCCCGGTAAGAGATAAGACCTTTTGCCGTTCCGATAAAGACTTCTCCGTCATCATTGATGGCTATGCCGGTGATACTGTTTGACAGTAGCGGACTGTTGGATGTGGTAAAATGCGCCAATTGCTCGATCCCGTCGGAAGAAAGGTAAAAGACCCCCGCACGGTCGGTACCGATCCATTTGTTATTGGCTCCGTCAATGGTTATGGCTGTTACGGTTTCGGTTTCCAGCAGAATATCAGCCAGTCCCGAACCGTCGTTACGGGGTACCAGGATTTGTTTGGCGTCGAAATCGGCTCCCGGTTCAAAAACATTTTCCGGTGAGTAAAAAACATTGATTCCTTTGTCAGTACCGACCCAGATTTCCCCATCCTGGTCAACAGCCATCGAATAAACTTTGCTTCCCGCGATGTTCCCGTTGCCGGTGGATGAGCCCAAAACTTTCACTTTATCATCATTTGGATTATCAATGGTATTATTATCATTAAATACGATTATATAACCATCCGCCCGTTTTATTAGCCATTTCTGACCGCTTTTATCCACAATTAATTTTGTTACATCCGTAGCGCTTAATGACCCGCCCAGGTTAAATGACCGCCATTGGCCGTTGTTCTTCATCACGGAGATAATATCAGAAGCGCTTGAGTTGGCGACCCACAGGTTATGCTGATCGTCAAAATCAAGGCCGCTTACCAGTATCTTCTTCGTATTGCTGACCCATCTTTGCAGCGTGCTGTTTTCATCGGTAAAAACGGTTTCCAGTTTATTATCAACAAATTTTAACAGACCATGATCCCATGATCCGACATAAACCACATTGGAGTTTTTCGGGTCAACTTTGACAACAACAAGGTCGGAAATCGTATCCAAAGCCGGTGTGTTGGAACGATTGTGCGTGTACCAGGTGTTGTCAACAAAAGCAAAAACACCGTCTCTCATGTAAAGTTTTGCCCAGTTTGACTGTCTCCCTCCAGGGGCTACCCACACGTTTTTTCCGCCGGCATCCAGATCGAATACATTGACCGTTCCCGGTCCGTTGGGCTTAATAAACTCACCGTCGAAAGTATTCCAGTTCTTGATCAACCCTTTTTTATTATCCCCGATCCAAGTGAATTCATCGCTTCCTTTACCTATGCTTAATGGCTGGATACCTTCTCCAGCCACTTTCCATATTTTTTTGATTTCATTACCCTGGATATCAAATACTTTAAAATTATACCGATTGACAAGATACATTTCGTCTCCACTTACGAGGAACTGAAAATGCCGGGCAATATTTGTTTTATCGAAGTAATCCCAGCTATCGCCATTGAAAACAAAAAGCGTATCTCCGTCAAATTTTTCTCCGTTGAAATAATTTGTATAAATTTTGCCCCCGAAAGACTGGATAAGATTATACGCCAAATTAGGGTGAATAAGGCGGTTATCTTTATGCCATTGATTGTAATCCGCCAGGTTTTCTGCATTCACATCGGCATAAAAAATCCCGCTTTCGGTAGCGGCAAAAAAAGAAGTATCGTTAAACGTCAAGTCAAATACTTCGATCGTGCTTCCCTCCGGCCCGATATAGTAAGTATCAAAGATCTCCTCCTTCGCCATATCCAGTACGACAATACCGAAACCGCACGAAAGATAGGCATACTTGTCTTTGAACAGTATGTTGTTAATGGTCTTTTTTCCCAGGATATCCTTGTCTTTTATATCGGGAATATTCACGACCTTTCCGTCCGAACGTATCAGGTCAATATTGGTATTTGTATAAGCTACCAGTATCAGGTTCTGGCTCTTACTATATCCGATTTTACTGATTCCCACATCGCTGAGGCCATTTACTTTGTCGAACCGGGTTAACGAATTGTCAACGGTGTTGTAAGTAAACAAGCTGTAAGGCGTGGCAGCAAAGATCACATCGCCTGTAACGGCAACTCCGACAACCTGGTTATATGGGAGGTGTGTGCGCCATTCACCGATGCCAATGTCCTGCCCGTGAAAAGGATTAACAAACAAACAAACAAAAACAAATGTGATAAAGGAATGAATATGAAATTTAATCATGCGTTGCGTATTGATCCGAATTAATAATTAATAAACTGAATTTTGCCTGGTTTATTGCAGTTGGTTTTTTATTGTAAATTTGAATTTATAAATTTAGTGCCGTACAGAAAATCAGGCAAAAGTAGAAACAATAGTTTTATGTAATACAGGTACGGAAGAACAACCAATTATTATTTTGATATACTTTTAAAAATTCCAGTGATCAAACCGGTACATTTTAATATACGAAACGCTGACCTCTTATTGGTTATACTCCTTGTGCTACCTGTGGTTTTTATCAATCATCAACACACTGTTGACTGGGGTGGCGACTATGCAATGTACATCACTGAAGCAATGAACATTGCCCATCATCAACCGGTTGACAGCACGCATTATGTTTATAACTCAAATGCTCCCATGCTTGGGCCCCCGTTGTATCCTGTTGGTTTTCCTTTGCTTTTAGCTCCCGTTTACCTGATATTCGGAAACAACATTTTGGCGATGATCGTTTACATGTCATTAATGCTCATCCTGCTGACCCTTGTGTTACAATTGTTTTTCAGGCGATACTTTTCCGAAACAGTATCCATTATACTGGTACTTGTGATTTTATATAACCCGTGGATCCTGCATTTTAAGAATGAAATTCTGGCCGATATTCCTTTTGCACTTTTTTTTAACCTGACATTGATTTTGTATTTATACAGGTCGAAAGCGGTGTTCACGGGTTTAGCGATGGGATTTTCAATATTGATAAAAACAGCCGGTTTTGCTTTGCCGGTCGCTTTTATTCTTTATTTATTTTATCAGTTGATTACCGGGCATGAGGACCGTAAAATTATTACCAAAAGGTTGTTAATTCCGGTTATTTATTCTTTGTTACTTGTTCTTTTTGTAAATAAAATCCTCTTTCACTTACCCTGGGGCATTGGTTTGTATTCTGAAAATTTCAGTTTATTTGCTTTTAAACAGCATGTATTGAAAAATACAGCCCTGTACATCGAACTTTTTCAATCTTTTTTCCACAGGAATTTATATGACTGGAAATTTTTGGTATTAATAACCCAACCGGTACTTTTTACTTTTGCCCTTATCGGGTTTCTCAATAGCAAAAAAGATTTGCTCTTTTTTGTTGTTTCAACGTATTTGCTGATGCTCATTGTTTATCCTTACCATTTTTCCGGTTTTCGTTTTTTGTTACCGGTAATACCAGTTCTGTTGTATTATTCTTTAAACGGATTTAACAGTATCAGGTGGCGGTTTTCTGTGCAGAAGAAATTGCTTATTCCGCTCTTAGCGGTTTTTTTACTGGGGCAGTACATTCCGGAAATAATTCGTTTGGCCACAAACCCCGTTACTACAAAACAAGGTCCCCAGGAACAAACCTCACAGGAAGTATTTGAATACATCCGCAACAACCTTTCAGAAGATGAAACGATTCTTTTTACCAAGCCACGCGTGCTGGCGTTATATACCGGAAGAAAATCCGTTTGTAATGAGCTTAATGACGATCTCGAAAAGATGGATCTGTTGTTAAGAGACAAAAGAGTGGGTTATATCCTTACCAATGAAAATTTATCCAATCCGGCATTGGAAAAATATCTTATTTCAAAAAAGGATCATATCTTATTGATTTGGAGTAATAAAAAATTCAAATTGTATCAGGTTAATGATCAGAGACACAAAATCTCAACAGTTTTCCCCAGGAATATTCATAATCGTATTTTTGCCAAAACGAAATCAAACGATTTAATTTTTTGAAAGGAACAGGTAATAATATCGAAGACAGACTCTATATCGGAAACATGGTAGGCGAATGCTGTACCCGTGTTTTAAAAACGGAGCTGGAAAAAGCCGGATGTGAAGTGAAGCAGATCGAACCGGGAATGGCAAAGGTTGCTTATGATCCGGAAGTGTTGAACATGGAGAAGATCAGCGAAATTTTGAAAGAAAACGGCTTTTCTTTGATTGTCAATAAAGACAAAAAACTGGTTGAGGAAATTAAAAGGGCAGTCGTTGACCTGGTTCATAATACAACTTATAACGCCATGGTCCGCAATTCGGATTATCTTGTTGGAAAATTCGGCAAAACCTATCAGTATTTATCTTCTGTTTTTTCTGAAAATGAGGGTATGACGCTGGAAAAATTCATCATTAACCAGCGTATTGAAAAAGTAAAATCGCTGATAAATGAAGGACATCTTACACTGAGTGAAATTGCTTATATGATGGGATACAGCAGTGTGCAATACCTTTCAACCCAGTTTAAAAACATTACCGGAGTTTCAGTGACTGATTATAAAAAACGGGCGTAATAACTTCAACTTTTCCAAAGTTCGATACTTTGGAAAAGTTATAGCCTGAGGAGATATTTCTCATTGTTTTTTGATTTTAACCGGTTCCAGGCCAAAATCCCGGCACTCATCAAAGCCACTATGACAAAGAACCACAAAACCAAAGCGGCCAATCCCTGGGTTTTGTAAATGGCTGTTGCCGTATTACCAATGATCAGCCACTGTATAACATAAGCCGCGGTAACATTAATACCTGTCCATTCCAGAAAACCGGAAACCCTGTTTTCAGGAAGCTTTGCCAGGGTATTCATAATGAAAAGCCAGAATATCAGGAAACAAAGTGAGTAAAGGTAAAAAACAAAACCGTGGTGATAGTAAGCCGGAAGGTCTGCCGAAACCTTTAAACCGTAATTAAAAAAAACAAAGACAACTAATGATGACAATATCACAACGTATTTGTAATAAGCACGGATTTTTTCATAAGCCGGTTGTTGCAAAATAAAAAACAGGTATCCTGTCAGAGGGTAAATAAGCCACGGGATAAATGAAAAATAGGACCACCAGGAACCTTCACCGTAAAAAAAGGCAAGGAAATAATTTGTCGTTGAGGCATGAATGACATTTTGTAACAGATACTGAAATGCAAAAACAAGAACCAATAAAGCAACGTACGGGATTAATTTAAACTTGAAAAACCTTTTCATAATCCCAAGAAAGATGATACTGAGCCCGGCCAGAAACAAGATGTCAACGCCAAAAATATAAGGAAGGGGGTCAATTTGAAAAGCCCCTGTATAGATTTTGATGAGCAAATGAAAATTTAATCCGATGTTCAACACCAGGCCAAGAACAATTAGTTTTATTCCCCGGATAACCATTTGCCGGGCCGACCTGCGCGAAACCGCAATATAATAACCCATTACGGCCATGAATACGGGCGCTGCCGGAGGGCCGCCCAGGAACAAAGAAATACTCCCGAGCAAACTATCATAAATATCCTGCCTGGCAAACAACTCCGTCAGGTGAACCTGTATCATAAGAATAACAGCAACGCCTTTCAACAGGTCTGCAGTGCGGTTTCGTGAAGTTTGACTTATTGTTTTCGCCATGGTGTGAGTGAAAATTCAGCTGTTTTTATAGAAAAACAGCCGGAAATAAATTTCGGCCGTTTAAATATGTTTTAAATAAAGTTTCTTATTCCACTGTTGACAATGATTTTTCCATTGAGGCTTCCCTGACCGGCCTTTTGTCCGTGATGGTCAGCTCGTCAATCAGGTTTTTGGCTCCGCCGAATTTATCAATCAGGAACAGAACATAACGAATATCCACATTGATGGTGCGCTGCAATTCAGGTTCAAAAGCGATGTCACCGCTCATGGCTTCCCAGTTGCCGTCAAAAGCCAGCCCGATCAGTTCGCCGTTGGCATTCAACACGGGGCTGCCCGAGTTACCGCCTGTGATGTCGTTGTTGGTCAGGAAGCAAACACGCATTTCACCGTTTTCACCATAGCGACCATAATCTTTGGCTTTGTATAACTCTTTCAGTTTTTCCGGCACGGTAAATTCCCAGCTTTTCGGATTTTCTTTCTGCATCACACCTTTAAGGGTTGTGTAATAATTGTAATATACTGCATCGGCAGGGCTGTATCCTTTTACCGTCCCGTAAGTAACCCGCATGGTGAAGTTGGCATCGGGGTAAAAATTCTTGTCGGGATACATCGCCATCAAACCGGCTATGTAAAGTTTGTGACCTTTTTTCAATTCTTTTTCTGCTTCTTTGGTTTTGTCTTTGATTTTTTGATTTTCATCATAAAAAGCTGTGGCCGCAAGCAGTGCAGGATCTTTTTCCAGCGTTTTCAGCCTGGGTTTTTCCAAAAAGGACTTCACCTCCTCCGGGTTATCGAAAATGGATTTCTCATAAACATAATCAGCGTATTTTGTCCAGTCTCCTTTGAATTTTGTCTGGTTTTCGAGTAACAAAACAGGCCGTTGATCAAAAGGTACGTTCTCGTAATACATTTTCATCATGGCCGCATAAATGCCCTTGTCAATGATAACGTTGTAATCTTTGAAATGCGAGAGGACATTTTCCTTTAATTTCATAATTTCTTTATTGATATCCCTTTCAGGTGTGTTTTTGTCAGCCAGCATTCCTTTCAGCTTTTTGAAGGAATAGGCATATTTGAGAATTTCCGGTCCTCTGGAGATGGCTTCCTTATAATAAATTTTTGCCAGATTGTATCGCCCGATGACTTCATGAGCATTTTTTAACAAATCCAAAGCATCCCCGTATTTCAGCCGGGCATTCGGGTTTTTATCAAGCCATTGTCTGAATGCTTCTTCTTCCGCCTGTTTTTTTTCCAGCACATGCAGGTTTTTGAGCCCCTTTGTCTGCCCGATAAAATATTTCCAGTAATTGGAAACGCGGGCGTATTTGGAAGCATATTGCAGACGGATCACATCATTGGTATCCATGCTTTCTTTCATGATGCGGAGTTTTTCTGCGCGAATGTCCACAATGGTCATGTTGGTTTGATCCAGTGCCAGTTTAACGCCATAGGAAGAAAGATAACGTTGTGTTCTTCCGGGATTTCCCATGATCATGGCAAAATCACCTTCTTCAACACCGGCAATGGAAACGGGAAGATATTTCTTTGGTTTCAAAGGGATATTTTTTGTTGAATAGGTTGCCGGGCTTCCGTCAGGTGCCGTATAAACCCTGAAAACGGAAAAATCACCGGTATGCCGCGGCCACATCCAGTTATCTGTGTCGGCACCGAATTTTCCGATGGACTGGGGAACAGTAAATACCAGCCGGATATCCTTGTAGGTTTGGTAAACATACAGGTAATAATTGTTGCCTCCGAACAACGGTTTGATTACTGCATTATATTTATTGTTTTTAATGGCGTTCTGGATTAACCCCTTTTTATTATCCTCAAACAGTTCCGTTTTTTCTTCGTCGGTCATGCTTTCATTGATTCCGTTATGCATTTCCTTGGTCACATCCTGCATGTACACAAGGAATTTAACCGTGAGTCCTTTGATGGGAATTTCTTCGTCAAGGGTGCCTGCTTTAAATCCATCTTCAAGATAATTGTTCTCCGGGGTGCTCACCTTCTGAATGCTGCTGTAGCCGCAATGGTGGTTTGTGAACAGCAGACCTTTGGGTGAAACGATCTCCCCGGTACACCCTCCTCCGAATATGACAACCGCATCTTTCAAACTTGCATGGTTGATGCTGTAGATGTCTTCCGCCGTGAGCTTAAACCCCATTTTTTGCATTTCCGCAATGTTCTTGTTGATCAGCAGGGGCACCCACATGCCTTCATCGGCTTTTAATGCGGATGAAAAACCAATGATCAGAGACAGAAAAACAATGACAAACTTTTTCATGGTTTTATATGTTTTAGGTTTTTGAATTTTGACAATTTCATTATCAGGTTTTAAATATACTGCTCGCCTTTTTCCAGCTTCACATCATTCACAAACTGCCTGATCTGCTGTTCATCTTCTTTACGGCACACCAGCAAAGTGTCTTTTTCCTCCACAACGATGTATCCGTCAAGTCCCTGCAATACAACCACCTTATCATCGGGTACATTGACGATGCTGTTGCTCGTATCATATAACATGACGTTTTCACCAACTACTGCATTCCGGTTTTCATCTTTGCTGCGTATGGTGTAAAGCGAACCCCATGTTCCCAGGTCACTCCAGCCGAAATCAACCGCCAGGGTATAAACATTTTCCGCTTTTTCCATGATGCCGTAGTCTATGGAAATATTCCGGCAGACAGCATACGTCTGTTCGATAAATGTTTTTTCTTCGGATGTATTATAAATTCCTTCACCTTTCAGGAAAAGACTTTCCACATCATTGAGGTGTGAATCAAAAGCACTCATAATGCTTCGCAGCGACCAGATGAAGATTCCGGAGTTCCAGAGAAAATCACCGCTTTCCAGAAACGATTTGGCAATTTCAAGATTCGGTTTTTCGGTAAATGTTTTCACCTTGAACAAACGGTCATCGTCAGCGTAAACCGGTTTGTCAATAAACTGGATGTAACCGTAGCCCGTATCGGGCCGGCTGGGTTTGATGCCGAAAGTCAGCAGCCAGTCATTTTCAGATGTGGCTTTTATCGCTACACTAAGATCGTGCACGAACTCATCTTCTTTCAGGATAATATGGTCGGACGGTGCGACCACCACCACAGCATCCGGATTCCTGGTTTTTATTTTATGGTTGGCATAAGCAATACAGGGCGCCGTATTCCGCCTGGCGGGTTCGAGCAATACCTGGCTTTCATCCATATCCGGCAACTGTTCCAGCACCTGATCTTTGTATATCTCGTTGGTTACTACCAGGATGTTTTCGGGGGGGCAAACCTTGATGAATCTTTCGTATGTAAGCTGTATCAGCGTTTTGCCAGTACCCAGAATATCAATGAATTGTTTGGGCCGTGTTGAGCGGCTCATGGGCCAGAAACGTGTTCCGGCGCCGCCGGCCATAATGACGCAAAAAGTGTTCTCGGAAATGTCCATTTTCATAGTTTTGATGTTGCGCTGGCAAAGATAGTAAATGGTTCGATTGTTTCATTGCCCGATTGCTCAATTGCTTTATTGCTTCATTGTTGGATTGTTCAATTGTTTTGTATGACAGGGTTATAGGTTAATGGAAATGCAACCTGCGGGGGGTTAAGTGTTATGAATTGAAGAGTTAGTTGTTGGGGCCTAACCTGCAGATGCAACCTCACCTGACTAACACAGTCGTGAATGCCGCAACCTTGAATTACAAATCACGCCCGGTGAAGATTTCGTCTGGTTAGTGTTTTTCCTATGAAACACATCACTACTAATTCACGTTTAGTTCCGAGGAGCAATCAGGTGGAATTGTGGTTAAGCGTGACGTGGGAATCCTGTTGCTATGAAACTTCCCATTCGTTGTTCAGGATTCCCACGGAATGGTTTTCTCCCGCCTTATTCATCCCGCACCATTCCTCGGGACTAAACGATAATGAAAATTTCCTGTTTCAAATGGTTGTCCCAACCCGTAACACAGACCCCCTTTCCTTCCGTCAGACCCGACAGGTTTCAATCCCACGCGCCCTGCGGAAACCTGTCAGGAAGACTCACAGAAAGGCCTAATACTTTAACACCTGATACCTAACTCTTTCCCTCCACCCTCACCGGCGTCAAAGGATGGAAAAGATAAATGCGGTTGTTTTGTAAGTTGCGACATTTGAAGCGTTTCCTTAACTTTTCGCCTTTGACAAATTTCCGGCCGTTGCGGGTAATGAATACGGTTTCTGACGGAAGCGCTTCCAGGTGGATATGGCCATTGACATCGGGCTTATCGTATTTATTCAACAGGCGGCTTAATTCCAGTTCCGAAAAGGTAGAGGCTTTTGCATTGCGAATGGAACCTTCCAGCACCTTTTGCAATTCGGGGGGAAATACATTGAGGCCGAAGAATTCCGTCATCAGTTTCCGGTATTCTGTTTTCCATTCCTTGCCGTGCGGGGGCACTTTGTTTTTGTACTGTTCAAATACAAGCAAATGCGCAAATTCATGAATAAAAGTGATCAGGAAAGCATAAGGATTCAGGTCATGATTGATGGTAATCCGGTGGTTGGGATGCCTGACAGGCGGTCGGTAATCGCCCAGCTTTGTTCTGCGGCCCCGGGTGATTTTCAGGTGAACCCTCTTTTCGATAATCCGGCTCAACACCTTGTCAATAGCCGCTTCAGGTATGTATTGCGCTAATATTTCTTTGTCAGACATCGGGTTGTAGAGTAAATATTTTTTAAAGAACCGGGCTTTCAGGTAGTCAGTTCAATGTCTTTTTTGGTATTTACCCAATCTGTATCATGAAACAGGAGGTTATAGGGACGATTAAACATATCCTGGGAGACTTTGAAATATTGAGATGGCTTCCTGATTGTTTCTTTGGAAAGACCATTGTGGTAATTCAAAATCTTTGATGCTGTTCCTTTGGATAAATCCGGAATTTTTACAAGATCTCGTTGTTTCAGGTTATGTTCTTCCATCAGGACTTTAATTAATTGCACAGGGTCCAGGTTGAAAAACAAATTATGCTCATGATCCCATTTTTCAAAATTATTTAAAACATAAGTAGAGTTTTCATAATTCTGATTATAACTCCACCTCGGGCAGTCGCACTTTCTTTTTTTCTTCCTTTTGTAAGTGGAATTGTAATTGTGACGCGAACAGGAACCGGCAAGCATAGCGCCGAGGAGGAGCAGCACGATAAAGGAAATCCTTGATTTTAATATCCGATTCAATTTAATGGCTAATTTTACGTTTTCAAAAGAAATTGTTTTTTGCAAATATAAACGGTTATTTGCTTGTATGTTTACTTTTGATTAAATTAGCACACGATGAAAATACTGGCCGATATTGGCGAATATATCATGATTATTGCCCAGGCATTCAGAAGGCCTGACAAGGGTTCCGTATTTCGGCAGCAGCTCTTTTTTGACCTTAAACAGCTTGGGATCAGCTCAATCGGTGTGGTTTTTATCATTTCCATATTTTTCGGGACGATCATCGCCATCCAGATGGCCTACAACATTGACAACCCGTTGGTTCCCAAAACAACCATCGGTTTCGGTACCCGCCAGATGATTGTTCTTGAATTTGCCCCCACCATCATCAGCCTGATCCTTGTGGGTAAAGTGGGCTCGAACATAGCCTCCGAAATAGGCACCATGCGTGTAACCGAACAGATTGACGCACTGAAGGTCATGGGTATCAACCCGGCCAATTACCTAATACTCCCCAAGATCACGGCAGCCATGCTTTATAACCCTGTGCTGATCATTTTTTCCATGTTCCTGGGTTTACTGGGCGGCTGGTTTGCCATGCTGATGACCGGACTGGTTTCGCTGGATTTTTACATTGAAGGGCTGAGGTCGTGGTATGACCCATTTACCCTGACTTATGCACTGATAAAAACCGAGGTATTTGCCTTTATCATCGCTTCCGTATCGGCTTACAAAGGATACACCGTAAAAGGCGGCTCCATCGAAGTTGGGAAAGCCAGTACCGATGCCGTGGTGATCTGCACCATTCTGATCGTCTTTTTCGACCTGGTACTCACACAAATGTTACTGACATGATCGAGGTAAAAAATGTTTCAAAATCTTTTGATGATCAGGAGGTGCTGAAAAACATTTCAACCACTTTCGAAAAAGGCAAGACCAACCTGATCATCGGGCAAAGCGGCTCGGGCAAGACGGTTTTGATGAAATGCTGCATCGGGCTGTTAGATGCCGATGAAGGGGAGATCATTTTTGACGGGCTGGTTTTTTCGGCTTTGAAAGAAAAGGAAAAAAGAAAAACAAGGAAGGAAATGGGTGTGCTTTTTCAGGGAGGGGCATTGTTCGATTCGTTGACGGTGGAGCAAAATGTGATGTTTCCGCTGAACATGTTCACCAACATGACATTTGAAGAGAAACGCGACCGGGTGAATGAAGTGCTGGGACATGTAAATATCTTCAATGCCAACGAAAAGTTTCCTTCGGAGATCAGCGGGGGAATGACCAAACGGGTAGCCATTGCACGAGCTATCGCACTCAACCCGAAATATCTGTTTTGCGACGAACCCAATTCGGGGCTTGACCCCAAAACAGCAGAAAAAATAGACCAGTTGATATCGGAGTTGACTGAGAAATTCCAGATGATCACGGTCATTAATACACATGACATGAACTCAGTCCTCCAGATCGGCGAAAAAATAGCATTTATCCATAAGGGACAACTATGGTGGGAAGGCGATAAAAATCAGATTTTGAATACTGACAATGAAGAACTCAACGATTTTGTTTTTGCCACCGAGCTGACCCGGAGGGTGAAGCGGTGACGAGTAACCCCATCCTGATCCCAACCCTGAAGGGCTGGGAAACTGAACGAGAGATTAATGTAGTGAAACGAATCAGTTGCCCGGTCTTTTAAGGCCGGGAATAAGCAATATAATTATCAAACCATGACCATCAACACATTAGACCTTATCATCCTGATCCCCTTGCTGCTCTGGGCATGGCAGGGATATAAAAAAGGCCTCATCATCAGTGTGGCCTCGCTGGCTGCCCTTGTACTTGGGCTGTATTTTGCATTTTATTTCTCCGATTACACAGCCGGGCAATTGAAAAAACATTTTGACATCTCACCTGAATATATGGCCATTGTTTCATTCATCGTGACTTTTATTGTTGTGGTTGTGGCCGTTGTTCTTGTGGGCAGACTTCTGCACAAGTTTGTTGATGTGCTGATGCTCGGCAACAAAGCGGCCGGGCTGGTTTTTGGTGTGCTGAAAGGCGCCCTTTATTTAAGCATTCTGATATTCCTGATCAACTATTTTGATCCCGGTGAACATCTGATCAAAAAAGAATACAAACAAGGGTCATTGCTTTACACGCCGGTGGCTTCGTTTGCCCCTTTACTGTATTCCCGCCTGAACCTCGATAATCTGGATATCCATATCCCGACAAAGGGTGAACTGTTGGATAAGGTTTATTAACCCTGATTCGTCATTAGGAAGAATGAACCCATGACAATTTTGGGTTAATAGATTTGATATTGTTTTTGGAATATTCGTATAATATGCTTAATGTTGTATCCGATACCGATATTGGCAGTAGAATAATAGGTTAGCAATTTATTCCGGGAGGTTATCGCGAAATGCCTAATGTTATAGTTAATGACGTTGATCTTTACTATGAAATTCATGGGAAAGGTTTACCAATATTGCTTGTTGCCGGTCTGGCCAGCGACTCCCAAAGCTGGCAACCGATAGTGAAAGATCTGTCCCGGCATTACCGTGTCATAACCTTCGACAACAGAGGTGCAGGCAGAACAAGGCCTCAGAATATTGAGACAAGCATTCAGGATATTGCCGGGGATTGTATCGCCCTTATCAGACATTTAGGATTGTCATCCGTCAACCTTCTGGGACATTCAATGGGTGGATTTGTGGCACTGGATTGCGCCATCCGCTATCCTGAGTATGTTTCAAAACTGATCCTGGCTGGAACATCAGCTTTCAATTCCGAACGAAATAATGCTCTTTTTCATGACTGGATTTCTTATATTGAAAGTGGAATGAACCCCGAACTGTGGTTCAGAAATATCTTTTACTGGATATTTTCAAAACGGTTTTTTGAAGACAAAGAAGCATTGAATACTGCGATTCGGTTCGCAATGGAATATCCCTATCCGCAAACAGCAATTGCATTTAAGAATCAGGTTAATGCAATTAAAGAGTTTAACTGCACAGGCAATTTGCCCGGCATCACATCAAAGACCATGGTTATATGCGGGAAGGAAGACCTGCTGTTCCCTCCCGAAGAAAGCGCCAGGGTGTTACAGGCAATTCCGGAGGCCCTTTTTGCTTTTGTTGAGCAAGCCGCACATTCCATACATGTGGAAAAGCCCGGCGAATTCGTGAATCTTGTTCAGAAGTTTGTAGAAAGTGACTAACTTAAACATCCGGCAAATACTTCGTTAGCTGCCGGTTATCTGTCAATCCGAACTTTTTATTTTTAAAATCAATTATAAGTATTTTATTATAAAACAGTTGATTACCCATTAACCCAATAATTTTCTCTCTTTTATAAAATTCATAATAAGGTTCGAGATTATTTGCCATTATGGTTTTGGGCCTGAAAATCATATTCCCAACTTTAATTTCAATATTTGTTTTTGAAATAAATAACGGATACCTGGTTCCCCAGGCGGTTATCATTATTGTATCCAGGGTCGAAGTGGTATCTCTGTATTTATTCCAGTTTTTTGTTGATAAATACAGTGAAGCAAAACTCGAGCCGGTATCGTACAGGACATATACTTTTTCTCCGTTGATTATTACAGGGACTTTTATTCGTCCATTTTCTATAATGATGTCAATTAATTTATTCTCACCATCATTTGATAATGAATCTAAAATTGCAAATCTGTTATTTACAAAATCAATGGCCAGTATTTTTCCCTTAAACAAATTTGAACCTGTTGTGCCAATGTGTATAACCGTATCTTTTTTTATGTTATTTGATGACAGTGTATCGCCATAATCTTTAAAAAGAGCTATTTTTTGATTTTTAAATAATACGGTATCAAGGTAAAAGGAAATATTATTTAGTCCCCCGACTTCTTTTCCCTGAATCACATATTTTGTATTTATCGTATCGAGTTTCCCGGCAATGTTCGGGAAGTTTTTTAACAAAGGCATAAAAGTATTACCGTAAACCATTGTCATAGGTGCACCAAGATCAAGTTGAGACGTAAATTTATAAGGTATTCCTTCTATTCGGAACGGAACAAACATCGCCAGCTTTTCATAATACTTGCCCCCGATTGTATCTCCTTCCCATTCGAATCTTATCCAGGATATACCGTTGGAATTATCCTCATTCCTGGTTTGAACACAGCTTGAAACCAGGACTAAAATAAAACTAAAAAGCGGTATTATTTTCTTTATTCTCATTTTGAAGTTAACGGTTACGCATATGCGCA
>JAADID010000268.1 GCA_013151505.1 Chlorobiota bacterium
TTGCCATTCCAATAGCCTGTGCGTTTACCGTGACCCCCAACTTTCCAGTCACGGTACTTATCCCCATGACACTGGCCGCATAGTTTATAAGCCTCCTGAAATTTGAGTAACTTCCCGTTGGCAAGATGTAAGTAATCGCGGTTATTGGTATTATGACAATCAAGGCACCACCGGTTTTCACGATCGTGGGTAAAAGATTTGTCAATTTCTTCATGCATGTCAACCAACGGCCTTCTTTTGGTGTTAACCTCCATATCGGCATGGCAGTCGGAACAAGGATATATGCCTTCCTCATGAAACATGGGGGCTGATACTGCGATATCCTGACTTTGATTACTACTTTTTTCTACTCCCTCATTTGTATAAGTCATGTCTTTAAACGGTGCGTTTTCTGCACATCCGTAAAATAACAGCAGAACTACCGAATAAAAAATAAAACGTATTTTCAACTTTTTGTGGTTTAAATTGTTCATTTTGAATTTGTCTTTATAATGCTTTAATCTATTGTATGATGGCTTATCATTACTCTTTTCTGCTTTGTGATCAATAGACTTCGTAAAGTAACAACATTGTTCCCCCTAAAAGCCGGATGTAAAGAAATGTGGAAGTAATATAAACATGAAAATAAAGGCAGTGATTAGTCGTAAAAGCTGTCTTAATTGAAGGATCATGTTATTCTAATGTAATTTTCCCAAATTTAGTTTCTTCGACGAAAGTCTCGCTAATTGGCGGCATGATAAAAATCATAAAGGGGTTTATTTAAATTAAATCTAAACGCAATAATCATAACAGAGACATTTGGATATCTGCTGAATACCTGATAGTTGTGTTGAAAATTTTGAAAGTTATAAAAAGAAAAACTCCCTTTTTGATCACATAAAAGGGAGTTTTTCTTCGTTGGTAACCGGGTTATTCAACAACAATTAATGCAGTAAAACCATTCTCATGGTTTTTACGGAATGCCCGGCCCGTAAATTACAGAAGTAAATACCGCTTGGCAAACCTACTGCATCAAATTTTACAGTATGCTGGCCTTCGGTTTCACGTTTATTGTTTAGGAGGATTCTTATTTTCTGTCCCTTGAAGTTATATATTTCAATGGTAACATTTGCTGCTTTTGGTAATTTATACTCAATGTTTGTAGTAAGATTAAATGGATTTGGATAGTTTTGAAGCAGGACAAAACCGTTACCGGGTGCGGTAAAATCGAAAATCCCGGAAATAATCTGATTGGATTTATCTATAGCATCCTGTAACAGGGCTTGAGTATAAAGGTGATTATGCACGCCGCCGCTTTCGTCGGATTCTGCATAAGTCAAATTAAATTTAGCTTCTTCCAATAATTTGATCAATGTGGAATCCGTACTGCCGATCAAAGCAGAATCGGCTTTTGCTACTTTTATGTTGGCAATGGCATCCAGAGTGGCAAACTCGGTTTTCCATAAATTAACCGTATCCTGCGCATCGGAAGCCGTCATTGACGGGTGACAGGTGGTACAGGCAGCAGTTACGCTACCGTCTTCCTCACTGACAAATACCTGCCATGTATGCCCGCCATACATAATGGAATAGGTATCTTCAACATCTCCGGTATGCATGTGACAGTTAACACACTGAACACCGGACATGGTTTGTTGATCGGGCACTCCCTTTCCGCCGGTTCCTTCTTCAATATTATAACTCAGATGGTCCGTATCCGGGAAACGAAGGTTGCCATGGCACTGTCCGCATAATTTTTGAGTGGAAGGCATTATTTCATATTCTTTTGTTCCGGAATTAAAATATGAAATTGCCTCAGGATGATGTTGGTTATGACAGGAAGTACATGAAACCTCCGGCCAAAGATCAGTATTTTTCGGAACGGTATTTTCAGTAATTACACCGCCTTCGGTAGTAAAAAGCAGGTCCAGAGCGTCAGCTTCGGAAATACCGCCGTTTAACAAAACCGAAGTGGATGCATGGCAGCCAATGCAATCTTCGTCGGCAATTACTTCTGCGGGTGTACTACCGACAAACTCTTCAGAAAGTTCGCCCGATACATCATCCTGTCCGCCGTGGCCATGCTTACTCAATTTCCAGGCGTCCATTCTTCTGTGATCGTTTTCCGGATATCTCAATGTTCCGTGGCACTGCCCGCACAACATGGAAGCATTATCAACCGGGTTATACTGGGCTGTCGGGGAGTTAAAAACAGCCAGTGTTGGCATCGTTTCCGGGTGATCATCCGGAACATTATGACAGGCGACACATGCATTGTTCGGCCACTCATCTGTGTTTATTGAATGTGTTGAATCGGTGTAAACCCCGTCGGTGGTGGAGAAGAAATACCCCATCGCCTGGACTTCTGACATTCCGCCGTTTGCCGCAATGGATGTGGCACCGTGGCATGCGATACAGTCCTCGGCATTCTGCCCGTTTATCACGGAATCAGGCGGTTGACCGGCCCATTCTTCAGCCAGTTCGCCGGCTACATCATTTTGTGTATTCGCATGGTGACTCAATAGCCAGTTGTTGTACTCTGTACTGTGGCATTGAGAGCAATCCAACTGGGACTGAGCATAATTTGGTTTTGGTGTTAAAGAAATAAGCACTAAACCAATTAGGAAAACTTGTAGAAACTTGTTCATAATTTACCTCCTTTTTATTTGTATTAATAAACAGGGGCAATACGTAAAAATTAAAAATCCTGGCAGATTTTCTTTTGCCTATTGTCCTTAAATGTTTTCTTCATTTTATAATAACAGACAGCAATAAAACTAATAAAATACGGCAATTGCTTACCGCTTTCAAAGTTATTTAATAAAAAAATAAAAACCAAAAAAATATTAAAAAAAATATTCGGTTATCAGCGACTGGCGGCGCATTTAGAAACAATCTGAATTGTAACCGGTTTTTTCTTATGCCTGAAAACAGATGTACATGATACGGGCATTGTTTTATTGAATCTGTATTCAACACTTTAAAGCAGCAGGTAATTGTACAATAAAAAGATTTGTTTTTTATCAGGTGAAAGAATGGAATCGCTAATAACAAAAATATGCAGTCAGTT
>JAADID010000104.1 GCA_013151505.1 Chlorobiota bacterium
CGTGGTGATTTCACCGGTGATGGATCCCAAATGATAAAGGGCCTGCCGTATGTCCACTGAGATAAGATCTGTTGGTAAGTCTTCCTGAAATCCTTTTTTAACCCGTTGAAGCGATTCCAATGTTTTTGTTAGTGCTTCATAATGCCTTGAGTTACTCACCATTATGTCATCTGATATAGATTTCTCTTTCACTTTGCTTACCAGCGTTTCTGCAAGCAGATGAATGTTCTCCTTTCGTTTGGCCGATACAAATACCGTATCCAACTCCAACATCTCTTTCAGATGAGGAGGAATTTCGGAAAGCTTGTCAATTTTATTGGCAACAAGGATAAAGTGTTTGTCCTCGTCTTCAATAAATCTTCTGAAATCTTTGAGTATTTCTTTGATATCCTTCTTATTCATATTACTGATATCACACACGTAAAGAATAAGTGATGCTTTTTCAATTTTATCGTATGTGCGTTCTATTCCGATAGACTCAATCTTATCTGTTGATTGCCGAAGTCCGGCCGTATCAATAAAACGAAAAGTGTAGCCTTCTATAACGATTGTATCCTCAATGCTGTCACGGGTTGTGCCGGGTATATCCGAAACAATGGCTTTCTCTTCATTCAATAATGCATTGAGTAATGTAGATTTTCCCGTATTCGGTTTACCAATAATAGCAACGGGGATACCTTTTTTCAGAACATTCCCGACTTTGAACGACCGGATAAGCCCGGACAGCTCGGCCTCAATTTCATCTATTAATTTAAAAAACTGTTCCCTGTCGGCAAAAACTACATCCTCTTCACTGAAATCCAGTTCCAGTTCAATGAGGGATGAAAAATTTAACAATCGGTTCCGCAAATCATTGATTTTTTCAGAGTATCCGCCTCTCATTTGGTTCATTGCAACACGATGAGCTGTTTTCGATTGGCTGGCAATCAAATCGGCAACGGCTTCTGCCTGGGACAGATCCAGTTTACCATTAAAAAAAGCCCGCATCGTAAATTCTCCGGGTTTTGCTAACCTTGCTCCGCTCTCAAGCAGGATTTCCAAAAGTTTTTGCTGGATATATTGCGAGCCGTGACAGGATATTTCAATAACATCTTCACCGGTATAAGAATGAGGTGCCTTAAAATAGCTTAACAATACTTCATCAATAATTTTTTCATTGTAGGTAATTGTGCCAAAATAGAGGTGATGGTTCTTAATGGTATTTTTATGTAACTCCGTCTTTTCGGGTTTAAACAACGAAAGGGCGATGGACAGGCTTTCGCTGCCCGAAAGTCGTACAATGGCAATGGCACCTGTTCCCGGAGGCGAGGCAACAGCACATATAGTATCATCAGTTAAAGAATATAAAGCATTGGTGCGCATGGTTGAAAGTTTTTAATTGTTGTACAAAATTACATTTTCATCCTTTATGATTTGTATAAAAAGATATTACCTTTGGCGCTTGTTTTTTTTAATTAAATCTAGCACAAAAAATGAGCGTTTTAGTCAACAGGGACTCAAAAATAATAGTCCAGGGATTTACAGGCAACGAAGGGACCTTTCATGCCCAACAAATGATTGATTACGGTACAAATGTGGTTGGTGGGGTTACGCCGGGAAAAGGCGGACAGAAACACCTGGAGAAACCTGTTTTTAATACGGTGAAAGAAGCCGTTGACAAAAAAGGAGCCGATGTTTCGGTAATATTTGTTCCTCCGGCATTTGCAGCCGATGCCATTATGGAAGCGGCCGAGGCCGGAATTAAAGTAATTGTTTGTATTACCGAAGGAATTCCGACCGAAGATATGGTCATTGTGAAACAATACCTGAAAGATTATAACACACGGTTGGTAGGGCCTAACTGTCCCGGAGTCATAACCCCTGATGAAGCCAAGGTGGGTATCATGCCCGGATTTATTCATAAAAAGGGCAGGGTAGGTATCGTCTCCCGTTCAGGAACCCTGACTTATGAAGCCGTGGACCAGCTCACGAAAATTGGCCTGGGACAAACTACTGCTATCGGTATTGGTGGTGACCCGATAATTGGTACTACCACAAAAGATGCCGTGGAACTGTTCATGAACGACCCTGAAACCGAAGGCATTGTAATGATCGGTGAAATTGGCGGGAACATGGAGGCCGATGCTGCTCACTGGATCAGGGAACACGGCACAAAGCCGGTAGTTGCTTTTATTGCAGGGGCTACTGCTCCTCCGGGAAGGACCATGGGGCATGCGGGAGCAATTATCGGAGGGAAATCCGATACGGCCGACGCAAAAAAAGCCATCCTGAAGGAATGTGGTGTTCATGTTGTGGATTCTCCGGCCGATATCGGGAAAAAAATGGCTGAAGTTCTGAAATAGACTTTCAATTTCAGAAAAACATAGAGAAAGACCGGCTGTTTGTACAAAGAGGCTTTTTTTATTCCTCATCATTTATTGCCAAGCTTGTTTACCGACTGTAATTTTTCGTCTTCACAGTAATCAGCTTGAAATAAAATATTTAATGTATATTTGTTAAGAACAAAATCCAGGCCTTTGCCCTGGTGCTGACTGCCGGTATTGCCGGTGATAATGCTCCGGATCCCTTAGAATGTCCGCAAAGCTTATATGGCAAAGCTGGATTCCCTGATAAAAACCATTGAAAAAGTTACTATAGTTGATTTTTAGTAACGTTTTAAATTTAAACCAATGAAAAAACAAATTATTACTTTTTTCTTGCTTGCTTTGATTGCCTTTTCTTACGGGCAGATTGTGATGACAAACGATGACGTTGCACCGGCAGGCACTGCAATTTTCCTGGCAAACGACACCCTTCCGGCTGAAGAGATTGTTCCCGGTGATGCGGGTGCCGACAAAAGCTGGAATTTTTCGAATGTAACAGCGCACACCATCGACACCATTTACTTTATTTTGCCGTCCTCTACACCGTACGATAATGAGTTCCCCGAAGCTAATTTTGCCCTAAACTTTGTAGCCGACAGCTCTTTTATTTATACAATTAGGGATGAAAACAAATTGTCAATGATTGGAATGGCCGGGTTAACAGAAGATGGAGATACTGTTA
>JAADID010000231.1 GCA_013151505.1 Chlorobiota bacterium
ACGGGCTTATATTGCCAGGATACAGGGTATCCAAAAGCCGCAAAGTGTTAGCATCAATCATCAGCCTGTTGTTAAGAATGCAGGTTCGGGAACAGGTTGGTACTGGGATGCACGCAAGTCTATGGTTACCATTAACGTCCACCTGAACAGCATCAGGGATACTGTTCAGGTGGAGCTTCATTAACCGGTAGGTTTGCGATATAACGATAAGATATGCAATGCTTCCCTAACTTCCCCCTTTTTTTGGGGAAATTGGCGGAGAGTTAAATAACTGATATGAGAATTATATCACATAAAATAAGACAGAAGTTTATACTTCAATAAAACTGAATATGAAAGATAAATCTTCGGGAATTATTTATAAAAGATCTACTGATAATACGGTACGGGGGGCATTTTTTTTAATCTTATTAATATTCTTTAGCTACTCTTGTCGAAGAAAACAGCAACTTTTGAGTGCGGAATCAGGTATTTCCGTGTCTGTTAATCAAAAAACGGGCGGTTATGCCATACAGTCAAAGAGTACTGATTGGACTTTTAAAGGCAGCATTGGCAAGCAACTGTCAAATGTAAAAACATCCAATGGTCAGGATTCCATTGGTTCCTACAGACAAATAAGTTTTCAGTGGAAATCTGATAATCACTACGTAGGGTCTATTCGCCGATACAATGATAAACCAATTGTTGTTTTCTCCTTGACAACTCCAAATAAAGTCGATCAGATAAAAACGATATTTCCCTCATTTCATACTTTCCCGAAATCTATGTACCACTATAGCTTTGGAGATAAGGCTGCTTCACCACCAAAATTTAGATTAACTCAAACGTCAACGCCCTGGTTATTTTTTAATCAACAGAAACAGGCTTATATCATATCGCCTGCCTCGGATTTTATGGTATCTAAAATGACGGGCGATGGCGACACAGTAATAAATAGTGGATTAAATTCTCAATTGAAAAATTTACCTGTCAATTTTACTCATAAAACGATTCTCGTCATGGGTGATGGTATTCAGAAGACCTGGGCGGTGTGGGGGAATGCTTTAATGAAAATGTATGGCAAGAAACGTTCGGGGAATGAATCGGATCCGATTTTGAAATATTACGGATACTGGACCGATAACGGGGCCGCTTATTACTATAACTATATCAGAAGTAAAGGATATGGGGGGACCCTGCGTGCGGTCAGGAAACAATATAAGAAGGAAGGTATCACAATGGGTTACATGCAGTTAGACAGTTGGTGGTACGAGAAATCCATTTATAATATCAGTGGAAAGCCTACTGCCGGGCACAAGAACCGCAACTTCCCGGCCAAAGGAGAATGGAATCGTTACGGAGGCTTGTTGACATACCGTGCCGATCGGTATGTTTTTCCCCATGGATTAAAAAGTTTTCATCAAAGTGTAGGGGTTCCCTTAGTGGTTCATAATCGATATATTGCACTGCGTAGTCCCTATCGGAATGAATACAAAATTACGGGATATGCTGCCGTGGATCCAAGATTTTGGAATGATATTGCAAGCTTTATCAAATCTGCCGGGGTTGTTGTTTATGAGCAGGATTGGTTGAACGTTATTTACAATCACACGCCCCGGATGGCTAGCAAACTTTCTGTCGGGAATGCTTTTACAGACAATATGGCCAAAGCTTTCAAGACTCAGGGGATAGATATGCAATATTGTATGGCCACGCCGAGGTATTTTATGCAGGGTGTTAAGTACAACAATTTGACAACAATCCGTGTCAGTGGGGATCGTCTTGAACCGACCAAGTGGCGCCATTTCATTTATACATCACAGTTAGGGTATAATCTTGGTATCTGGCCTTGGAGTGATGTATTTATGAGCCACGAAACGGGAAATATGATCATTTCAGTGTTATCGGCAGGAGCGGTCGGTACGGGAGATGCCCTGGGAAAAGAGTATAAAACAAATATTATGAGGGCCGGTAGAAAAGATGGAGTATTGGTAAAACCGGATGCGGCCTTACTGCCCATGGATATTGATTATATCAATGATGCACGGCATGCCGACAAACCGATGCTGGCCTTTACTTATACAAAGCAGAATAATATACGCACCAATTATGTTTTTGCTTTTGCTCCAAACAATTCAAAGGACAAACTAATTTCGTTTCAACTCTCCACATTGGGTATGAAAGGAAAGGTTGTCGTTTATGATCCTTTGAGTGGGGCAATGAAGGAAATGAATGCTAATGATACATTTACAGATATTATGAGCGACACAACAAATATTATAGAGAAAACAAGTACTACCGGAGGGAGTATAAGTTACCGATATACGTATTATATTATAGCGCCAATTACTTCGGTTGGAGTTAGCTTTCTGGGAGATGAAGGTAAAATAGTGGCCACCGGCAGACAGCGGATTCCGGAATTATCATTTAGTCAAAACAAATTACAAGTCCAGGTTGTTTTTGCAAAAGGGGAGTCCTCTGTAAAATTACACGGTTATTATGATAAACCGTTTAGAACGGATAAGGGTATCTTACGGCTTGATCCTGAAAATAAAATGTTTACTCTCATAGTCTCTGTACCGGAGAAAAATATGAAGGTTACGGTCAATTTTACACCAATATAAAGTGTAAATAGGAGCTTGGAATACAATAACGAATAATGGTTTTTTTTAAACAATAGAATTATGATTAAAAAAGAAGTATTGCCAAAAATACACGGTTCATTGGCCGGTTTGGGTAGAAGGATTTTCCGGCTGAGTTTTATGGTGGTTGTAGCGATATTCTTTTATTCGTGCAGTTCTCCTCAGGATGGATCCACCATAGTAAGCGGTAAAGCCCGGTTTGAATTTTTAACCGCTTCTCTTGTACGGATGGAATATGCGCCTTCGGGGCAGTTTGTCAATGCTCCCACCGTAGTCGTTCAACGGCGCAGCTGGTCAAAGGTTGCCGTACAGACTACGAATAAAGATGGCTGGTTAACCATGCAGACCAAACGGTTAAAAGTACGCTACCGGCTGCAATCCGGGCCGTTTACAGCCAAAAACCTTTCTGTTG
>JAADID010000112.1 GCA_013151505.1 Chlorobiota bacterium
TCTTATAGATTTGACAGAATAAAATCAACTGACGCTATTTTCTTAAAAATCATACCGGCTAAAAACAGAACAGACTATATTTATTCAAGCAACCCAGCATCTGATACAGTGTTTGCATTTAGTTTTTTCGTGTATAAGGAAACAGACTCGATAATAAATATTTTTAATAAGGATTGTCCGCTTGTGAAAACTAAAAATTACAAAATAAAAGGGAAAAATTATTGTGTTAGAAAATACTATTATGACGAAGAAAATAGTTTTGATGAAGAGTCAAGTATTTTTTACAATGAAAACTACGGTTTACTGGTTTATTATAACGATGGATGGTCAACTTTGATAAATACATTATATTATGATGAAATTTCTTTACAGCTTGTTGACAGTATTTTAAATGACAAGTCCGGATTTTATAAGCAGATACCGCCACCACCACCTAAAATTAAAAATGAATTGAAATAATAAACGTTGTTTGCCGTAGGGTTACCCTTGCACCTCAACACATCAGCTTTCTCATCTCCCGCTCCTCCGGATTTGTGCCAAAGGCACTCCCATGGAGCAATCCGGAGGCAGGATAACGCTTTTATCTTTGTTGAACCCCAGCGGGGTTCTTTTTATGTTATTACTTTTCCCCCGCACTTCGTACGGGGTTATTCATGTTGAATCCCGTTGGGATTCTTTTCTCGCTTTTTTTGGATTGGTTATGGCTTTATTTCGTCAATCGCTTTCGTCCTTCATTTAAATCCCCAGCTCTTTGGCTTTGTTCCAGTAAACATCCATTTCTTCAAGGGTCATGTCCTGGACGCTTTTGCCTTCTTTGGCCGATTCGGATTCAATGAACTGAAATCTGCGAATGAATTTCTTGTTTGTTCGTTCCAGTGCATCTTCGGGGTTGATGCCGATGTAGCGAGAGTAATTGACCAGTGCAAACAGGAGGTCACCGAACTCATCCATGATCTTTTCTTTATTGCCGCCGGTTTCCACTTCGGTTTTCAATTCCTGCATTTCTTCCATCACTTTATCCCATACCTGTTGAACTTCAGCCCACTCAAATCCCACACCTTTGACTTTTTCCTGGATACGGTATGCCTTGATCAGGGGAGGCAAAGACCGGGGAACACCTTCGAGTACCGATTCCTTTCCTTCTTTAAGCTTAAGTTTTTCCCAGTTGCCTTTCACTTCATCGGCGCCCGAAACCTCAACTTCACCATAAATATGCGGATGGCGAAATATCAGCTTTTCGGAAATGTTCTCAAGCACATCCCTGATGTCGAAATCGCCTGTTTCGGAGCCGATCCTGGAATAAAAAACCAGGTGCAGCATCAGGTCGCCCAGTTCGTTCCTGATTTCCTGCATATCCTTTTCAAGGATTGCGTCCGAGAGTTCATAAACTTCCTCGATGGTGAGATGACGCAATGTATCCAGCGTTTGTTCCTTGTCCCACGGACAACCTTTACGCAGGTCATCCATGATGATTAACAACCGTTTAAAAGCCTCCAGTTTTTCCTCCATGGAAGCCATGTTTTTATTTTCTTTATGCATTCTTTTCAGATGGTCGGATGTTTTCACTGATTCTCCTAATTTTGTGCGAAGATATAAAGAAGCTTTGAGAGGGAAACACATCATAAAAAATCTTGTTTTATTAATTTTTACTTTGACGGCTTTCCAGACTGTCCGCTCCCAACAACGAAAGCCGTTAAGTAAAAATAACCTGATGGCCGAGTTTAAAACGGAGTACGGGTTTCTGATGAGCCATCATCTTGAACTGGATGTTTTTCAGTCTCATTTTCCGGCATTTGAATTCAGCATCGAAAAAGCTACCTGGGGCAAACATCGCTGGGAAACCGTGTATGGTTACCCGTTGATCGGGTTAAGCGTGTGGTACTCACCTCTTGGCGGGTTTGAGGAGATCGGATCTGCCATTGCTGTTTATCCGTTTATCAACTTTCCTCTTTTCCAGGGCCGGAAACAAAGCTTTAATTTCAGGCTGGGCGTTGGTGTGGGATACCTGACCAATTATTTTCATCCGGTTGAGAACTATAAGAATTTTGCGATCGGTTCTCATTTTAATATTGCAGGCAGTCTGTATTTTGAGTACAGACGGCGAATATCGGATATGCTTACCCTATCGGGAGGGGTGGGGCTCACCCACTTTTCAAACGGTTCGATGAAAACACCCAATTACGGACTGAATATCATTACCGCCACGGTCAGTATCTCTTCATATCTGTCACGACCCAATCCCCACCTGAAACAGAAAGTGCTTCCCGAGTTGGAGCCTTTTGAATTTGACGGGAAAAAAACCCTGGATTTCGATATTGGCATTTCAGGTGGATTGAAAGATATGTCCCAGGAGTTTGGGAAACGGTTCGGCGTTGTGGCCATTTATTCAAACCTTTTCAAGCAGGTATCCTTTAAAAGTAAATTCGGCGTTGGCGTTGACCTGACATACGATGCGTCGGATAAGTTTTTGCTGGAATGGCGGAATGATACGGCAAAAAATAATTTGCAGATACTGAAACCCGGCGTTAGTTTTGCCTATCAGCTTGTTTTTTCAAAAATCTCTTTTGTTTTTAATTTCGGGATTTATCTCGCCGGAAAAGAAATGAGTGAAGGAATGATGTATCAGCGACTGACATTGAAATACCTGTTTGTTGACAATTTTTTTGCCAATATAGCCCTGAATACCAATTTCGGGAAAGCCGATTACATCGGTTTCGGGATCGGATACCAATTCAATTTTGTTTATAAACGAAAAATAAAACACTGACGTTACTATGTTCATGCGCGATCATATCGGGAAATTTCAACTGCTCGCTGCAATCTTATCTGCAGGAATGGTCATATTATGGACGGGATGCCAGAAAACATCGGTAACCGATTGCTTTTTAAGCACCGGTAAAGTGATCAGGACCGAAAGGCCTGTTGGTGCATTCCATGCCGTTGTTTTAAAAGATAATGTGAACCTGTATCTGCGGCAGGCCGACACGGCGAGGCTTGTTCTTGAGGCGGGCA
>JAADID010000059.1 GCA_013151505.1 Chlorobiota bacterium
TTGCAGAAAAAGGTTGTTTTCGCTTTGGCCATCGGTTATTCAGCTTTCAGCCAAAATTACAATAAATAGTTAATGCTTTCTTATTGGGCAAATGTTAATCCGGTTTAGTAAAATCCCAACCCTGAAAGGTTGGGTAACTGATTTGTTTCAAAACCAGGTATTTACGCATTACTCTTTTTTATCTTTTCCTCAATGGCTGTTGTGGAATAACCGGGCAGGAAGTCAATGGTTTCCACTGTTCCGCCATTGGCCAGTAGGATATCGGAGCCCACAATGTCTTCCGGCTTGTAGTCGCTGCCTTTTACCAGCACATCGGGCAGAACCAGTTTAATAACCTCATAAGGTGTATCCTCATCAAACAGGATGACTGCATCCACAAAGTGGAGGGCAGCCACGATAGTTGACCGGGATTTCTCATCCTGGATGGGACGTCCCGCTTTTTTGATTCGCCTGACGCTGGCATCTGTATTGACGCCTACGATCAGGATATTTCCGAGGTCTTTCGCTTTGCTCAGATAATCAATATGCCCGAGGTGGAGCAGGTCAAAACATCCGTTTGTCCAGACGATCTTTTTGTCCTGAAAACGCCAGATGGCAAGTTGCCGGAGTAAATCTTCACGGTTAAAAATCTTTTTTTGAATCATTTCAAGATGTATCATCAGTTGACAGGTTTTTGTTTTCTTGCAAAAATTCCGATTAAAGCATAAGATACCGCACCTACGATCACATTGAACAGGGTCTGACCCGCATGAACAATAGCGGCATACGACATGGCTGCCACATCTTGTACAGAGTAAATTTCGGTAAGTATCACCTTCACAATATAATGATAAGTACCGATCCCTCCCGGAACGGGCGCAACAATTCCCAGGCTGGCCAAAGCCATCAGCGTCAGGCCGTCAACAAAAGTCAGGTGGCTGCTTTCGGGCAACATCTTGAAAGGCAGGTAGGTCATCACGGCATAAAACAGCCAAATCACAAAAGTGTACGCCAGAAATAATCCTTTTTGACGAAGTTTGATGATGGTTTTTATACCGTTCCATAATCCGTCAAGGAAAGACCTTACCTGCTGGTAAAACGGAATGGCTTTTATCCTGTGGCGAAACGCCCATACAAGCCAAATGATCCCACCGATGGCAAGAAGTATTACGACTATGAACAAAATGATGTTCAAAAGATTTGAAAACAGGGACTGAATGAGGGGGTCGAATATTTTATGCAAAAAACTTCCCACCAGTTTCAACTGAAAGATCATCGTAAAGAAAATGATCAGAGCCAGGATAATCAAGTCGAAAAAACGCTCGGCAATCACGGTGCCAAAGAGTGCATTAAACGGGATTTTCTCTTTTTTTGAAAGGGTGCCGCAACGGACGATCTCGCCCATCCTGGGAACAGCCGTATTGGCCAGATAGCCGATCATTACCGAAAAGAAAGTGGACCAGAACCTGGTTTTATACCCCAGTGATTTGATGAGCAGATTCCAACGCAGCGCCCTTGCCATGTGCGACAGCAAAGCAAAAACCAAAGACAGGAACAGCCAGCCGTAGTCAGCCTGCAGAATGTCTTCCCATAATTGATCCAGATTGATGTGACGGACGCTGAGCCAGAGCAACAAAACCCCGATACCCAGAAAAAACAGGTATTTAACAACTTGAATGAGTCTTTTCTTCAGCATGTTTTAACGGATGCTGTTATTCTCGTCAGGGAAAACAATGGCCGGTTTAAAGGTTTTGGCTTCTTCAAAATCCATTGAAGCATAAGCAACAATGATCACAAGGTCGCCGATGGCAACTTTGCGTGCAGCCGCCCCGTTCAGCGCAATGGTTTTGGAACCGCGTTCACCTTTGATCACGTAAGTGGTTAACCGCTCGCCGTTATTGATATTGAAAATGTCCACTTTTTCATTTTCAATCAGGTTGGCGGCATCCATCAGGTCTTCATCAATGGTGATGCTCCCGATGTAATTCAGGTCGGCCTCGGTGATGGTGGCCCGGTGGATTTTCGATTTGATAACTTCAACAGTCATGACTGATAAATTCGGGATGCAAAAATATTAAATAAATCTCATATTGTCTATTAATCTGACATTTCCGAGCCAGGCGGCAATAAAACCGACTATACCGGGAGCTTCTTCCCACGCGGATACAGGCTGAAGCTCTTTGTCATCAGTTAGTTCAAAATATTCAAGCTTAAAGTCCGGCTCATCTTTAAAACGATTCCGGACAAACAATCTGACTTCATCCGGTGTCATAAAATGTGATTTCTTCACTGCTTCTTTGAGCGTTTGATAGATAAAAGACGCTATTTGCCTTTGTCCGGCAGTGAGCCGTTCATTACGGGATGACATGGCCAGGCCGTCTTCTTCACGGACAATAGGACAGGGGACAACGGTTACCGGCAGGTGTTCCATTTTGACCAGCTTTTGAATAATCGCCAGTTGCTGGAAATCTTTTTCCCCAAAGTATGCCTTGTCGGGTTCAACGATGTCAAAAAGTTTTTTTACCACAACGGCAACCCCGTTAAAATGCCCGGGACGCATGGAGCCTTCCATGACTTTTTCAAGTTCGCCGAAATCATATTTCGTGGACACAGGCTCCGGATACATCTCTTCCACATCGGGATAAAACAAAAGGTCGCAACCCACTTCTTCCAGAAGTTTCCTGTCTTTCGCAAAATCTCTCGGATATTTTTCCAGGTCTTCGGGATTGTTGAACTGGAGCGGGTTAACAAAAACACTCACGGCAAGGATATCGTTTTCTGCCTTTGCTTTTTCCATTAAACTCAAATGCCCCCTGTGCAACGCTCCCATTGTGGGAACAAAGCCGATGGTTTTTGCCCGTCCTTTAACTTCGCGGACAAACCGTTTTGTGTCGTTGATTTTGTTAAAGATTTCCATTGTTTGTTACGATCTTCCGGATCCTAAATCAAGGATGGAGATTTTTATCTCGCCCGGCTCACAATCTTCAGCAGGTCTTTTTCCAGACTCTTTTTGGGTGTCTCCACAATGCGACCCAGTTCACGGCCATGCTGGCTGACAATAAAGGTGGGGACCCTTTCGATTTTTAAGGATGCAATGTTGGTCGTATAAGCATTCTTGTCCCGGTCAACGGCAATGATCTTCAGGTTTTTGTCATCGTACCCGGCCTGATCAAGCACTTTCATGAACCGCCCGACCTGCAACTGGCTGTCGGAACACCATGAACCGAAAACCACCGTGATGTCAACATAATTGATCTTTTCTTTCAGCTTTTCAATGTATTTGTCCGACGGTTTATACGTTTCGTACTGGCTTTGAAAATAGTTGCCGAATTCACCGCTTTTCAATCCCGGAAGGTTACAATATCCGATGAGGATTTCCCTTTTCGGATTTTTCGGGTCTTTGATCTTTGTATTCATGTTCTGCGCCAGCAGGCTGCTTAACGGTAACAAAATGGCGAGAAGAGAAATCAAGAAGGTTCTCATGTTTTTGATCTTTTAAATTTTCGGAAGCAAAGTTAGGTTAAAACGCCAGATGGGAAAGATTATTTTAAATCCATAAAATAGAGTACATGGTTTTCATCATCGTATGTATTGTAAGTAAATGCAATTATTTTATCAGCAGAAGAATTGGTAGTTAAAACCGTATAATCATCAGCATTAGGTAACGGAATTTTATCTTTTAATGAATAATCGTCTGTTCTCATTACATAGATAAAATTATCATAAAAGTCTCCGTTTATCCCAAACAAGGTGTTTCCATCCGGAGTAAAGGCAGCATATTTCGGATAAGTACCGATATCGAACTCTCCAAGCACATTTTCTATATTTTGCGTATCAAAAGCAAAAAGTGTATATCCATAGCCATTCCCTCCGCCACATGGCAGAACAACAAAATCGTAATTCGGGCAAATCGCAATATGCCGGGGATTTGATCCTGCATCTGACTTTGTCTGGATCAGTTGAAAATTATCATTTGCCACTGAGTATTTTAAAAGTGTAGCCGGTGAATAGGGCCGGTAACTGAAAAGCCATTGATTTTCCGGATCAACAACGATTGATCCTCCTTCCAAAGAATTATCTTCTGCCAATACATTTCCGTTGTCCATATCCAGAATCAATAATCCGGCATCAGATCGTACATAAATACGTCTGTTTATTTCATCAACAGCTATATCTCTGCCATCGTATGTATTGGAAAAGTTCATTAATGACAATGAGTGATTATCATTGTCCCAGACAGAAATGTCTCCTGTGAACTGATAAACGATATAGAGCTTTTTGTCCGTTATGGAATAATCAAAAGCAACGGGCTGTGCATAAGGCAAATCAACTTTTTCGACCGTTATATCAAAAGGATTTATCAGGAGTAATTTATGATTTGTTTTGTCAATACCAAACACAATACTGTTATCCTCGCTGTAAGTCAAATCGCTGATTATACCATCCATTATCAAACCGGGCAAAATGTTTACCGCAACCGTATCGGAATATCCTACGGCATTTTTATCGTCGTAAGCTCTAGCATATATTTTATGTTCACCGCTGGTCTGGGGTAGCCACGTTTCATAAGCCCATGATCCGTCTTCAGTGGCAATGATTGAATCATCAACCAAAATTTCAATATATTCTACATATCCGTCATTATCTGAAGCATCAACATCAATATAAACGTTTTGCCCGGGATAATACCCCGAATTGCCCGGCTGCGGAGAATTTATTTCAACTTCAGGGGGCTTATTGGGGGAGACGGTAAAAAACGAAGGATCCGATTTAGCAGTATTGCCTGCCTCATCTTCTGCGATGGCATAATAAGAATAACTCCCTGCAGGTATTGAATCAACAGTAAAAACACCATCTCCGGAAGGATCGGATCCATATAACTGATCATTCAGATAAAAATCGGTTTTGATGGTTTTATGATTGGGAAAATAAGCGTGAACCGTAAATGTTACATTGTCGTATTCGTGAACAATATAAGAAGGCGAGCGATATATGGTTATTTCAGATCCCTGAGTATTATTTACGTTAACGAGTACCTGATTTGAAGTCGCACTTGCGTTATCGTTGTCTATTGCTTTCAGCATAAGGATGACCTGCTGGGGGGTTGTAAAAACCATTTGTTGTTCCCAGGGTTTAACCGAGTCAATAACATACAGTTGATTATTTTGATAGAACAATACTTTTGTGATGGTCCCGTCCTTATCAAAAGCATTCGCAATGACTTTTAGCGTGTCGCCAACCTGTATGGATGTCTCGTTGACCGGAGTTAAAAATTCCACTTCCGGCGGAATATTTTCTTTTGGAATATCCGGCTGATCTTTATTGCAAGATGCCATAACAGATACCATTACCAAAATAACAAACAGAGACTTTTTCATTTTTAAAAGATTTTGTTTTTAAATATATTGAGTTTTGGTGTTTAGGTTGAATCTTAGAGAACAACGATGTACAAATTTAATAATTTTTAAACAGTCTCTTAATAATCAGGACTTAAGTAATTTCCATTTACGATATAAATAACTCCGTTGCAAACCACGCCTGAAAGTCGGGAAAAAAATGAAAGGTGAAAAACTTTTATCTTTGAAAAACCAATTCGTTTCCGATGAGCGATGAATATCCCATACAATCAAGCCGGGAGCCACTGGCCCGGGAGTATGAAACCCTGACCAGGGAAGAGTTGAAAGCACGGCTTCAGGTTTTCATTGCCGGTTTGCTGGAACATGATTTTCAAAGATAAAA
>JAADID010000150.1 GCA_013151505.1 Chlorobiota bacterium
TGCTGGAAAAAAATCCGAAAGCCGGCGGGACATTGCAGGGATTTCAGCGCGGCGGCTGCCAGTTTAGTTCGGGCATGCATTATATCGGAAGCCTGGATGAAGGTCAGGTGATGAACCGTATGTTCAGGTATTTTGGCATCCTGGATAAACTGAAATTGAAACGCATGGACGAAAACGGATTTGAAGTATTTCATATTGCCGGAAAAGAATATAAATATCCCATCGGACATCAGCGCTTTAAAGAGCAAATGATCAGCTATTTCCCGGAAGAGAAAAAAGCCGTTAAAAAGTATATCCGGGATATCCGGGCGGCTGCCGATGAAGTGGACATTTATAATTTACGATACCCCGTAAACTATGACATCAGAAACAGCAGGTCGCTGACATTGGGTGCTTATGAATACATCCGGTCATTATCAGGGAATACCGAATTGCAGAATGTACTGGCAGCCCAGAATTTTAATTATGCCGGAACAAAAGAGGCTTCTCCCTTTTACACACACGCACTCATCAATAATTACTACCTCAACAGTGCTTACAAACTGATCGGTGGCAGCAACCAGCTGGTTGTACATCTTGTGAACAACATTAAGAGAAATGGCGGAATGGTCCTGACAGGAAAAAAGGCCGAACGGTTTGTCTTTAAAAATAACCTCCTGACAGGCGTTGAAACCGCAACCGGGGAAACCTTTTTTGCAGACCGGTTTATTTCAAATATCCACCCGGCGCTCACATTCGGGATGATGGATGAATCGAGGTTAAGAAAATCTTACAGGAACAGGATACTGAATCTGAAAAATACCATTTCTGCTTTCGGGTTGCACATTCAGCTTGAAAAGGACACCTTTCCTTATCTGAATCACAACTATCACCAGTGGCAGCAAGATGATGTCTGGTATGCTTCCGGGTATGACGCGGAAAAATGGCCTGAGTATTTCTTCCTGTTTACGATGGCAAAAACAGAAAATGACCGGTATTCGGATTGCGTGACTGTATTGACCTATATGAAATATGAAGAAGTGGAAAAATGGAAAGACCTTGCACCTCATGAACGCGGTAAGGAATATGCGGACTGGAAAGCGGAAAAAGCGGAAAAATTACTGAACCTGGTGGACAGCCGGTTTCCCGGAATAAAAAGCAACATGATAAGCTACTCTGCAAGCACACCGCTGACTTTAAGGGATTACATTGGGACGCCCGACGGGGGAATGTACGGTATCATGCGGGATTATCACAAGCCGATGGAAACCTATATCTTTCCGAAAACCAAAATCCCGAACCTGTTTTTTACGGGGCAAAATGTGAATCTGCATGGTATGCTCGGCGTCTCGCTAACGGCGCTGGTTACTTGCGGCGAGTTTATGGAACTGAATGAATTAATCAAGGAGATCAATGAAGCGTAGAAATAGAAAAAAAAGGGCAGGGAAAATTTTATTAAACATTCTGAGTGTATTCATCCTGGCTTTAATCGCTTTCGGTATCTATTTTAAAATTGACACAAAAATTACCCCGCCTGAAGTGAATGATTTATCTGCCCTGAATGAGAAACGGGATACGCTGGGCCCTGATTATTACAAAATCGGCAACAACTGGCTCCGCAAAAACAAATACGGGCTCTGGGAAATGTACCTACCTCGAAGGCTCGCCTTTTGAAATGGGCGTAGCCAACGGGAAACTTACAAAAGAACTGATTGCCAAACAGGAAGACGCTTTTGTGAATCAGATCAAAGAAATGATCCCTTCACCTTTTTACCTGAAATTTCTCCGCTATTTTATTGCCTGGTTCAACCGCGACATTGACGAATACATCATCCCCGAATACCAGAAAGAAATTTACGGAATCTCATTCTCGGCATCCGACAAATACGATTATATCGGCAGCAATTACGAACGGATGCTGAATTACCACGCTGCACACGACATCGGCCATGCGCTGAAGGACCTGGCGCTGGTGGGATGTACTTCGTTTGCCGCCAACCTGGGGTTTCAGGACAGCAGCATGATCATTGGCCGCAACTTTGATTTTTATATCAATGATGAATTTGCCGAAAATAAGATCGTGGTTTTCGTAAACCCGGAAGAGGGACACAAGTTTGCGTACATCACCTGGGCAAGCATGATCGGCGTTGTATCAGGGATGAACGAGGAAGGTTTGACCGTTACCATTAATGCCGGAAAGTCGGAAATACCCACCAAGGCGGCTACGCCCATTTCGCTGCTGGCACGCGAGATTTTGCAGTATGCCGGTAATTTTGATGAAGCCATTGCCATCGCACGGAAACGGAAAATATTTGTTTCCGAATCGCTGCTGATCGGTTCGGCCAAAGACAACAATGCCATTATCATTGAAAAATCACCTTCCCGGATGGATGTGGTCGGTGCGGACAATAATTTTTTGGTCTGTTCCAATCATTTCCAGGGAAAACTTTTTGCCAACGACCCTGAAAATATAAAGTATATCAGTGAATCACCTTCACTTTACAGGGAGGAAAGGGCGACACAACTGATCAAAAGTACGGATACCGTGAATTACAAAGAAGCAGCAGCCATACTGCGTGACAGGAACGGGTTGAACGGTCGGTCCATCGGCATTGGCAACGAAAAAGCCATGGCGCAGATGATCTCGCACCACAGTGTGATATTCATACCCCTGAAAAGGCAGATGTGGGTTTCCACACACCCTTACCAACTGGGAGAATACCTGGAATACAACCTGAACAAGGTGTTCAGCATGTCATGGAATGTGCCCTTAAAACACGGTGTTTACGATTCGGCGCTTACCATCCCGGCAGACCCGTTTTTGAATTCAAAAGCATTTGTGGATTTCATGCTGTTCAGGCAGCAGAAATATCAGATCGAAAAAGCCATTGACGAAAATCAACAATTGCCTGATGAAGATGAATTCATCAATCATTTTGTGTCACTTGACCCCGATTATTACCTCGGATATAAGCTGGCAGGAGATTATTATTATAATTTTGACGAATTAAAAAAGGCAGAAAAGTATTACAATTTGTCTTTGACAAAAGAATTCGAAAACACAGTAGCGAGACAACACGTTAAAGAACGGTTAAATTCAATTACCCGGACTTTTAAATCCGGGAATAAACACTAACACTTTTGAAAAGAGCATGTTCATCCCCGAAATAGAAAAAAAGCCACTTCACGAGATAAAAAAATACCAGGAATCCCGCCTGCCCGAATTGCTGGAATATTTGAATGCCCGCTCAAAATTCTACAGGGAGCTTTTTTTAAAAAACAACATTGACATCAGGAAAATAAAAACCCTCGAGGACCTGACGCAGATACCGGTAACCACAAAGACCGACCTGCAGGAGAGAAATGACGATTTTTTATGTGTTGACAAGAGCAAGATCGTTGACTTCATTACCACTTCCGGTACGCTGGGTGCGCCGGTTACTTTCGCCATGACGGATTCCGACCTCGACCGGCTGGCTTACAACGAATACATCTCCTTTTCCTGTGCCGACACCACTGAAGATGATATCTTTCAACTGATGGTCACCATGGACAAGCGGTTCATGGCCGGGCTGGCTTATTTTCTGGGATTGCGCAAATTGGGCGCCGGTGTCATTCGCACTGGCCCGGGACTGCAGGAAATGCAATTCGAATCCATTCAACGGCTTTCCCCCACAGGGATCGTTACCGTCCCTTCTTTCATTCCCAAGCTGATCCATTACGCCGAAGAAAATGGCATTGATTACAGGAATTCATCTGTCAAGAAAGCCGTCTGTATTGGCGAACCAATTCGGAATGTTGATTTTTCACTGAATACACTGGGAAAGAAAATAACGGAAAAATGGGATATTAAACTCTATTCAACTTATGCTTCAACGGAAATGGGAACAGCTTTTACCGAATGCAGGGAAGGCAAAGGCGGCCATCATCATCCCGAAATGATCATTGTGGAGTTTCTGGATGAAAACGACCGGCCTGTCGGGGAAGGAGAACCCGGTGAAGTGACCGTTACCACCCTTGGCGTGGAAGGCATGCCGTTGCTAAGGTTTAAAACCGGCGATATTTGTTACCACCATACCGAACCCTGCACATGCGGCAGGAACACCATCCGGCTGGGGCCGGTGATCGGAAGAAAACAGCAAATGATCAAGTTCAAGGGGACGACGTTGTATCCACCGGCCATTTATGATGTGCTTAACGAAATGGATTGTGTTGAAAACTATATTATTGAAGTTTATACCAATAAACTTGGAACCGATGAAATTTTAATAAAGGTAGGCTGCAAAGCAAAAATGGCTGCTAATGAATGGGAGATCAAGGAACATTTCAGGGCAAAACTGAGAGTAACTCCTCAAATAGAATTTTTAAGACCTGATGTAATTTTCCAACTGCAAATGCCCTCCAATACAAGAAAACCTATTATTTTTATCGACAAAAGAAATAACTAAAAATTGACCATAAAAAAAAATCTGTTGCTTATTGTTTTCAGCATCCTTTTCGGAACAACAGGTATCAGCCAGTCATTCAACACGAACAATATCACCTGGTTTGGTATTGATTACACGAATTGTTATTTTCTGACGCCCATGGATTTTCCAAATGTGGGCGACCTTAAACTCAAATTAAGGGCCTGGAATGATCTTGTCCTGTATGAACGGGATAAATACATTACAAAAACACTGAAAGGTAAAAATGTCAAATTTGCCCTGGAAACTGTGAATAAAAGGAATGATACGATCAATGTGAGGGACCATATCACCGATGACGGCTTCAAAAGCAGCCACCTTGACCCCGCCAAAGTCCGGGAAATCATTAGCAGTTATGATATCCCCGGTGGTCTGAGCGGAACAGGACTTGTTCCGA
>JAADID010000135.1:0-427 GCA_013151505.1 Chlorobiota bacterium
AGTACACCTACGGAGCTGACATAGCACATTTTTTCTATGTTTTTCTCCAGTGCAGCATTCACCACATTTGCCGTGCCGGTGCTGTTTACCCTGATCACTTTGTCTTTGTCTCCGGAATGGAAAGAGACCATCGCGGCTGCATGGTACAATTGCGTTATTCCTTCAAATGCATCTGTCAATGAATAGTAGTCGAGAATGTCGCCCTCAACCCACTGAACAAGTTTAAACCGGTCTTCTGAATTTTCCGAATAAAATGAAAAGATTTTGCTGGTCAGTTTGGTATCCGATCCGGGACGTTTCAGCGCGCTCACCTGCTTCCCTTCTTTTGTCAGATGGTATAGCAAATGAGCCCCTACAAAACCGGTTCCTCCCGTGACCATGATCATGGAGACAAAAGTAATAAAAGTGGGGCTCACTGGCTCGATTG
>JAADID010000135.1:464-3999 GCA_013151505.1 Chlorobiota bacterium
CGGAAAACAGTTCGCTGACTGTTTAATAGTATTGTAGAAGAAATAATCCCCGTCCTAAAGCCTGCCTGACCCGTCGGGCAGGGACAGGGAAGGTGATTAAGAAGATAGTTGTATTTCATTGTAGCCACTTTACCAACTGCAATAACTGCATCTTTTGCACTACTTAAACCCCACTATTTTTCCATTTCCAAATCTCCCCGTTCTTCTCTATCTTTGCGCAAAATTTATGACAGGTGAAACAATTGAAGAATTTCGTCGAAGAATTGCAGTGGCGTGGGATGATCCACGACATGACCTCCGGAACCGAGGAACAACTGAACAAGGAAATGACAGCCGGATACGTGGGCATTGACCCCACAGCCGACTCACTGCACATCGGTCACCTCGTGGGCGTGATGATGCTGAAACATTTGCAAATTGCCGGTCACAAACCCATCGCACTGATTGGCGGCGCTACCGGCATGATCGGCGACCCGTCGGGCAAGGCACAGGAGCGTAATCTGTTAGACGAAAAAACCCTGCGGCATAACCAGGAAGCAATTAAAAAGCAACTGGCACAGTTTCTTGACTTTGAAAGCGGAAGCGAAAATGAAGCCATCCTGGTAAACAACTATGACTGGATGAAAGACTATACTTTTCTGGATTTCATCCGCGACATAGGCAAACACCTGACCGTTAACTATATGATGGCGAAAGATTCGGTGAAAAAAAGGATCAGCGGCGAAAACAGCGAAGGGATGTCGTTCACCGAGTTTTCATACCAACTGGTTCAGGGATATGACTTTCTTTATCTGTACGAACATGAAAACTGCAAGCTCCAGATGGGCGGTTCGGATCAATGGGGAAACATCACAACGGGCATTGAACTGATCCGTCGGAAGCTGGGCTCCGAAGAGCAGGCATTTGCACTGACCTGCCCGCTCATCACCAAGGCCGACGGCAGCAAATTCGGGAAAACCGAAAGCGGCAACGTGTGGCTCGACCCGGAGAAAACCTCACCCTATGAGTTTTACCAGTTCTGGCTGAACACATCCGATGAAGATGCCGAAAAATACATTAAAATATTCACTTTGTTTTCAAGGGAAGAGATTGAAGACCTGATCAAAAAGCACCGCGAAGCGCCGCATTTCAGGGAACTGCAAAAAGCGCTCGCCAAATACATTACCATCCGCGTTCATTCCGAAGAAGCCTACAATGCTGCCATTGAAGCCTCTCAAATTCTTTTCGGAAAAGGAACCACCGAGATGCTGAAAAAAATGGATGAGAAAATGTTGCTCAGTGTTTTCAAAGGCGTTCCCCAATCGAAATTATCGCGTACGGAGTTTGAAGCCGGCATCGGGCTGCTGGATTTCCTGGCCGGGAAAACAGGCATTTTCAAATCTAACGGCGAAGCCCGCAGGATGATAAAGGACGGCGGTGTTTCCATCAACAAGCAGAAGATCAATGAAAATCATCAATTGGGGGTTTCCGACCTGCTTAATAACAAATACATTTTGGTTCAAAAAGGAAAAAAGAATTATTTCCTTGTAACGGTTGAATAAATAAAATTGAATTGTTTTTTGGTACTGATCCTTAACACGAACCATGAAAAGTATTCACAGTTACAGAATAACCTTTCCGGTTTTTCAACATTCAATTTGTGATAAATTATTGAAGTTTTAACATTTAACGGATAAATGCTGATATACTTTTACCTCGTTTTAACTGTTATCCATTGACTGACAATAACAAGATAAAAGAACTTAGCGCGCTGATCAGCATGATGGATGAACCCAGTGAGGTGAATTACAATTCCATCAGGGAGAAAATTGCAAGTTATGGTAAAACGGCGATCCCCTTGCTGGAAGATGCATGGATGAAAGCTACCCGTGAAGATGATATTGATCGTATCGGAAAGCTGATTGATGAAATCCGGTTCAACGACATCTATTTTGCCCTTGAGAACTGGGCCAAATTCCATTCCAACGACCTGATCGAAGCGTTCTTCATCCTTACCCGGTTCCAGTACCCCGAACTTGATGAAGACAAATACAGGCAAGTTTTCGACCGGATAAAAAAAGATATATGGCTGGAAATCAACGAAAACCTTACAGCCCTTGAAAAGGTAAAAGTGCTAAATCACATTTTTTACGATGTCTATAAATTCCGGGGAGAAATTCCACAGCAAACCAAAATAAGTGATTATTGTCTGAATCATGTTATGGACAATAAAAAGGGAACCGCCATTGCACTGGGGATTCTTTACATCAGTCTGGCCCAAAAACTGAATATCCCCATTTTTGGCGTTGACCTGCATCAGCATTTTGTTCTGGCCTATATGGACGATAATCAACCGGTTAAATCACCTGAAGAATACACAGAAAAAGAAATATTATTCTACATTGCCATTGTCAACAAAGGGGCTGCTTTCACAAAAAATGAAATTGAGCATTATATCAAGAAAGCCGACATCAGCAGCAAACCTTCTTACTTTTTACCATGCAGTAATTTGATAATCATAGAAAGAATGGTAACCGAGATGGTCATCATGCACAGAGTGGATGACAATAACGATAAAGCGGAGATGCTGATCAAGCTGATTGATGCGCTTCGTTAACCCAAAATTGTCATTTAAAATGAATACATAAAACTGTTATTTGATATATTGACCTACAATTTATTGAGTATGACTTGATTAAAATGACAATTCGCATAAGAAAATCTAAATTCCGAGGCCTCGGAATAAGATTTTCTAACGCGGGGTTAACCCACCTGCCCGACTGTCCCGACCTCGGGATCAGGCGGGGATGCTCCCCACACTCTAACACACTTGTCATTAGTTCATACTTCCTAATGACAAATCTGGGTTAACCTGCCTTTCCAAGAAATTCAAGAATGTTTTTTTCAATTCTTTCCAGAACCCCTTCCGTAGGTACACGGTTAAAGGTTTCCCCGGTAACTTTTTCATAAAGCTCGATGTACCTTTCCGAGACGCTTTCCACAAACTCATCGGTCATTTCGGGTACCTGCTGTCCTTCTTTTCCCTGGAAACCGTTAGCCATCAACCACTCCCTGACAAACTCCTTGGATAATTGCTTTTGCGGTTCCCCTTTGGCAAATCTTTCCTCGTATTCGTCGGCATAGAAATAGCGGGACGAGTCGGGTGTGTGAATTTCGTCAATCAGGTAGATCTGATCACCGATTTTCCCGAATTCATATTTTGTGTCCACCAGGATCAGCCCTTTTGCTGCTGCAATTTCGCTTCCCCGCTGAAAAAGTTTTCTCGTGTATTCCTCAAGCCTTTGGTAATCTGCCTCCGAAACCAGCCCTTGCCGGATAATTTCTTCCCTTGATATATCTTCATCATGGCCTTCTTCGGCTTTTGTTGTGGGTGTTAAGATGGGTTGCGGGAAGCGCTGGTGTTCTTTCATCCCTTCGGGTACGGGAATGCCACAAATTTCGCGTGCCCCGCTTTTGTAGGTCCGCCACGAACTGCCTGTAAGGTAACCGCGAATGATCATCTCAACCGGAAAAGGTTTGCAATACCTGCCGATGG
>JAADID010000015.1 GCA_013151505.1 Chlorobiota bacterium
ATTTTAGTCAGCTCTTATCCAATAAATTAAATGTCATTATTATTTAATTAAATTATTAAATGCTTATTTTAAATGACAATTTTGGGTTAATTGTTATTTTAATGTTAAAAAAAAATCCTTCAGATTTATTTAACTTACTTTTGATTTAATCAAACTTTAACCAGCTTATTATGAAATATTTTGTACTTTTATTTATGGTATTGCTTTTGATGAACCCGACATTCGGTCAGGATAAAAAATGGGAAATCGGCGGCGAATTAGGCGTTAACCTTTCAACAACCGGCGGCCGGTGGGACAAAAATGACGATACAAAAAACAAATGGATTGCAACCCCTTTAATCGGCGCACAGGTGGCGTATAACTTTACTTCGATGATCGCGCTGATGGCAGGATTTTATATGATGAAATCGGGCGCGCTTTACATCACCGAAAACCTATACCAGGAGACAACGTACGAAGCAAGGCAACGCGAACGTTTTACAACACTGCGTTTACCCGTTTTAGCCAGATTTATGTGGGGCACCACCTGGCAATATTACGGCTTGTTCGGTTTTTACCTCAGCAAAAGGTTAGGTGGAAAATATGTCTATAAAATTCCCTCACAGGATTTTGAACAATCAGGAAAAATAAAGTTTAAAAAGAACCCTGACGACAGCGGTGAAGGAGACGACTGGATTCTGGATACAAAGGATTACAGAAGGCTTGATTTCGGACTTTCTGTAGGAGGAGGTGTCCGCAGGCAACTGGGACCGGGATATCTTTCATTCAATGTGCTTTTCGGCCTGGGTTTTCTCGACTTCTATAAATGGGAAAATAAAAATGACAAACCTGATGGTTATAAGCCCTACAATAATCGAAATCTGTCGTTCCAGTTTGGTTATGCTTATCCTTTATAGAATAATCCAGACAGCTTAAATTTCAGTTATACCCGGTGATGGCCAGGCGATTCGGATAATCCCGGGTTATTCAGGATTCCTGCCTCCAACAGGTTACCCACCATTACTTAATTCCTCCTGATCGTGAATCCGGAATAATGATCCGAAACATCAATTTTCAGGATGTGTTTTCGTCATGCCGTCAAATTTTGAATCAATGAGAATGAAAGATTCGGGCCGTTCAGAAATAAGAACCGCCGTCCGTATCCGGCTTTAATGTCTTGTCAATAACCGGATTTCTAATATAAAATATTGACAATTGCTTCATTATTAGCTATATTTGCACAAACCAAACCTTTTCATTTATTTACAAAACCTAAAACACACAATTATGAAAAAACTCTTAATTCTTTTCATGGCTGTATTGCTATTTTCGCCGGGATTCGGTCAGTTCAGTGTCGGCCCCCGCGTTGGGGTTAATTTTGCTACCCTGACCGGTAAATACAGCAAAGATGACGATTCTAAAAGCGGATGGATCACAGGCCTTACTTTTGGTGCGGTCGGAAATTATGAATTTTCGGATATGATCTCGTTAAACGCCGAATTGTTGTTCGTAACCCAGGGCGACAAGACAAAATTCAATGAAGGGGATGCGAAAAAAAGCAGTCAGGCCCAATATGACTACACATTTTGGGAACGCTATCATTACCTTCAATTACCCCTTCTTGCAAAATTTTCTTTTGGATCGGATTTTTTATTTTATGGAATTCTGGGGCCCTATTTCGGATATAAGATCGGCGGCCATTATAAGGCAAAAGGGGGCGATAATACCATTAAAGGAAGAGTCAGGTTCAAGGAAAACAAGGTCAAGGACAATGACTGGTATGATGACCCGGATTATTCCCGGCGTTTTGATCTGGGTATGTATATCGGCGGAGGTGTCGGCAAAGAAATCGGGCCGGGAAGACTTGAAGCGGATTTGCGCTTCGGTATGGGATTTCTGGATACAAACAAATTTGAAAACAAAGACGACAAACAAAACGCAAAAGATGACGGCTATAAGTCGTTCAGGAACATGAACATCAGCCTGACACTGGCCTATATGTTCGACCTGAGTAAATAAACTTCACCAAAACAGTTTATAAGCCACGGATCATTCACTGTTCGTGGCTTTTTTATTATTCATACTTTTGAAAAAAAGCTTTGGGATGACGCCCCGCATCGAGAAGAATTTACAGTATTACAAATTCTGCCTGTACGGCTTGTTGAAAAACCTGCGGTTTTTCGATGCTTTTCTCGTATTGTTCCTGCTCGAAAGCGGACTGGATTTTTTACTTATCGGCGTGTTGTATTCCATCCGTGAGGTTACCCTGGCCATCACCGAAATACCCAGCGGCGTAATTGCCGATGCGCTGGGACGACGAAGGACGCTGGTTACCTCGTTTGCACTTTATATTTTCTCTTTCATCCTGTTTTATTTTGCCGGTCATTTCATCTGGTTTGCCGCTGCCATGTTCATTTTCGCCTTTGGCGACGCATTCCGTACCGGTGTGCATAAAGCCATGATCTTCGACTATCTGAAACGAAACAACCGCGAAGACCAGAAAGTGAATTATTACGGGCACACACGTTCCTGGTCACAGGCAGGAACCGCCCTGTCGTCGCTTATTGCAGCATTTATCGTGTTTTATACCGGCAGTTTCCGGCTCATCTTCCCGGCGACAATAATCCCTTACATTGCGGACATGTTTCTGGTCTGGTCGTATCCCCGGTATCTTGACGGCAAAAACATTCCCTTTTCGGCTTCCCTCATTGTCAGAGAGTTCAAAGAAGTATTTATCGCCTTTTTATCCGGCTTCAGAAAACTGACTTTTATCCGTGTTGACCAGCTCGTCGCTTTATACAGGTTATTACCGGGCAGTAAAAGATTATATCCAGCCGCTTTTGAAACAATATGCCCTGGCACTGCCCGTTCTTGCATTCCTGAACACTGACCAGAAAATTGCTGTTACGGTGGGTGGCATTTATTTTGTGATCTATCTGCTTACAGCCGTTGCCAGCCATAATGCCGGGAGGTTCACCGCCCTGTTTTCCGACTATTATAAAGCCATGAACCTTACTATCGTCATCGGGTTAATTTCCGGAATAATTACAGGGATTGTTTTTTCGCTAAATATTTATGTGGCGGCCATCATAGGTTTTGTGGTAATCCTGGTCTTTGAGAACTTACGCAAGCCTGTAGGTATGGCGCTGGTTGCCGATCTCTCAAAGCATGAATCGTGGGCCACAACCCTGTCGGCAAGCTCACAGGCAAAATCGTTGATCACCGCCATGCTGGCCCCTCTTATCGGATGGCTGGCTGACAAATTCAATCCGGGAAGCGGAATTGCCATCGCCACTCTTCTTTTGTTGCTCATCTTCCCGTTGTACCACCTGAAAGCAGATCATCGTAATAAATAACCTCATTCCGGCTTTCTTATCACAGTCATAAATTTTGTATTTTTACCCACCGAATCTAAATGGTAATCTTATGAGAAAGAGTTTATTTTGGTTAGCTCTGTTTTGTTTTTCCTTATCAACCGGCTTAACCAGCGCCCAGACAGGCAATTATTTATTTTTTACTTTTTTAAATCCCGACCCGGCAAAATCCGTGACTGCCGTTTCGCTGGGAAGCAACATCCTGCAACAGCACGATCAGTACATCAATGGTTTAATGGACAATAAGACGGTTAAAGCCAGCGGGAAAACGGAAAAAGGAGGTTATATCCTGATCACCCGGTCAAATGATATTGACGGGGCCAAAAAAATCGTGGAAGCTGACCCGTTGGTAACTTCAGGCGGTTTTATCGTTGAAACTTTCCCTCTGATGGTGGCTAACAACTGGGTATGCGGACCAAAGAAACCATACAAAACGGTTCAATATCAACTTGTCAGGCTTTTATTCAATGATGATTTTTTTGGCGA
>JAADID010000328.1 GCA_013151505.1 Chlorobiota bacterium
AAGAAAGAGCGTATCAGCCGCATTATGCAAATGCATGCCAACAAACAGCAACCGCTTGATAAAATTGAGGCAGGTGACATTGCAGCAGGTGTTGGCTTTAAAAATATTCATACGGGTGACACATTATGTGATGAAAAACATCCCGTGGTTCTCGAATCAATGAGTTTCCCTGATCCTGTGATCAGTATAGCCATTGAGCCGAAAACGCAAAAAGATATTGACCGGATGACCAATGCCCTGGCCAAACTCTCGGAAGAAGACCCGACTTTCAAAGTCAGGACCGACGAGGATTCAGGGCAGACTATCATATCGGGGATGGGCGAGCTTCACCTCGACATCCTCATTGACAGGCTGAAACGCGAATTCAATGTGGAATGTAACGAAGGCAGGCCACAGGTTGCATACAAAGAAGCATTGGTCAGCAGCGTGGAACACCGTGAAGTATATAAGAAACAAACCGGTGGCCGTGGTAAATTTGCCGATATTCAATTTGAACTCGGACCAGTGGATGACGAGGAGCAAAAAGGCCTGCAGTTTATTGATGAAGTCAGAGGCGGTAATATTCCCAGGGAGTTTATCCCGTCGGTACAAAAAGGATTCAAAGCCGCTATGCAAAACGGCGTACTGGCCGGATTCCCGGTTGAGAGCATGAAAGTCAGATTGTTCGACGGTTCCTATCATCCGGTGGATTCCGATCAATTGTCATTTGAAATGGCCGCTAAGATCGGTTTCAAGAATGCAGCAAGAAAAACCAGGTCGGTTTTACTGGAGCCCATTATGAAACTGGAAGTCGTTACTCCGGATGATTATGTGGGTGAAGTGACCGGAGACCTGAATAAACGCAGGGCCATCGTGGAAGATGTAACTGCAAAAGTCGGTATCCAGGTGATCAAAGCAAAAGTGCCGCTGTCCGAAATGTTTGGTTACGTAACGGCGTTACGGACATTGACATCAGGGCGGGCTACTTCAACACTTGAATTTCACAATTACCAACCGGCACCCGATAACGTTGCCGAAGAAGTGATCAATAAAGTAAAAGGAATAGTTAGTTACAAATAATTATGTACAATCAAAGGATTAGAATCAAACTCAAATCGTACGATCACAACCTGATTGACAAATCAGCCGAAAAGATCGTAAAAGCGGTAAAATCAACCGGTGCCGTAGTTAGTGGCCCGATTCCGTTGCCTACGCACAAAAAAGTATTTACGGTAAACCGTTCAACTTTTGTCAACAAAAAGTCAAGGGAACAGTTCGAACTCAGTACTTTCAAGAGGTTGATGGATGTTTACAACTCAACGGCAAAAACCATTGATTCGTTGATGAAACTGGAGTTGCCCAGCGGAGTTGAAGTTGAGATCAAAGTATAATACAAAAACGACTTAAAAAGATATAATCATGTCGGGATTATTAGGTAAAAAAATAGGTATGACCAGCATTTATGACGAAAACGGGAAAAATATTCCCTGTACCGTCATACAGGCGGGCCCTTGCATCGTAACAGCAGTGCGAACCGTTGAAAAAGACGGGTATTCAGCCATTCAGCTTGCCTTTGAAGAAAAAAAGGAAAAGCACTACAAAAAACCGGAGATCGGCCACTTTGCCAAAGCAGGTGTGAAACCCATGAAATATCTCGCTGAATTTACCCGCTTCGAAGAGCAAAAGAATTTTGGAGATATTCTGACGGTTGAAGTTTTCCAGGAAGGCGAGTATGTTGACGTGGTGGGTATTACCAAAGGAAAAGGTTTCCAGGGTGTGGTCAAACGCCACAAATTCAGGGGCGTGAACGATGCCACACACGGACAGCATAACAGAATGAGGGCTCCCGGTTCAATCGGCGCTTCTTCATATCCTTCAAGGGTATTCAAAGGCATGCGCATGGCCGGACGCATGGGAGGAAAAAGGGTCAAATTGATCAACCTGCAGGTGATGAAACTGATTCCCGAGAAAAATATTATTGTAGTTAAAGGAGCGGTTCCCGGTCCTAATAATTCATTAGTAAAAATAGAAAGATGGAGTTAACAGTTCTTAATATCAAAGGTGAAGATACCGGGAGAAAGGTAAAGTTGGATGATTCCATCTTTGGAATTGAGCCCAACGATCACGCCATCTACCTTGATGCCAAACAATATATGGCAAACCGTCGCCAGGGAACACATGATTCCCGTGAAAGAAGCGACTTAAAAGGCAGTACGCGTAAAATCAAACGTCAGAAAGGTACCGGTACGGCACGTTTCGGTGACATCAAAAACCCGATTTTCCGCGGTGGCGGCAGAATTTTCGGACCCCACCCCAGGGACTACCGGTTTAAGCTGAACAAAAAAGTGAAAAGACTGGCCCGTTTCTCTGCGCTTTCTTACAAAGTGAAAGATAAAGAGATCGTAGTGATTGAAGATTTCAAACTCGATGCACCGAAAACCAAAGATTACCTCAGGATTCTTGAAAGTTTGAAATTGGATAACAAAAAATCATTGATGGTACTGAAAGAGTCGGACAAAAACATTTACCTCTCTGCCAGGAATATTCCCAAAGCAAAGGTAACTCTTGCCGATTCCCTGAATACCTATGAAATACTGAATGCAAACAAGATCGTTTTCCTGGAAAGTTCTTTGAAAGCTTTCGAGGAAATCTATTCGAAACAATAAAAACCAGAATAAAATGGGTGTAATACTGAAACCGATTATTACCGAGAAGATGACCCAGAAGGGCGAAACACTCAACCAGTTTGGGTTTATCGTTGACAAGAGGGCAAACAAACTTCAGATCAAAATCGAAATTGAAGATTTGTACGGCGTTCAGGTAACCTCGGTAAATACAATGAATTACTCCGGTAAGCGAAAATCACGGTTTACAAAAACCGGTTTGATTAGCGGTAGGACAAGGTCATATAAGAAAGCTATTGTGACTTTGGCAGAAGGTGAAACAATTGACTTTTTTAGTAACATTTAGAGAAGATGGCTCTGAAAAAATATAATCCGACAACACCAGGACAGCGCTTTAAAATTATTAGCGCTTTTGATGAGATAACTACCTCAAGACCCGAGAAAAGTCTTGTAAGAGGTAAAAAAAGCACTGGTGGCCGAAACAATGAAGGTAGAATGACCATTCGCAATGTAGGCGGAGGGCATAAGAAAAAGTACCGGATCATTGATTTTAAACGGGACAAAGAAGGCGTTCCCGGTAAAGTCAAAAGCATTGAGTACGACCCCAACCGTACAGCACGCATTGCGCTGGTATCTTATGCTGACGGTGAAAAACGGTATATCATTGCTCCCCATGGCCTGAAAGTCGGCCAGGAGATCAATGCAGGTAAAGGAGTAGCCCCTGATATCGGGAATGCCATGTACCTGAGCGAGATACCGTTCGGAACGATCATCCACAACATCGAATTGCGTCCGGGACAGGGAGCCAAGATGGCCAGAAGCGCCGGCTCGTATGCCCAGTTGATGACACGTGACGGTAAATTTGCTATTGTCAAATTACCTTCCGGCGAAACCAGGATGATCCTGCAGTCGTGTAAAGCCACGATCGGCATGGTATCCAACATTGACCACGGGCTTGAGAAATCAGGTAAAGCAGGTCGCAACCGTTGGCTGGGCCGTCGTCCGCGTGTCCGTGGCGTTGCCATGAACCCGGTTGACCACCCCATGGGCGGTGGCGAAGGAAAAGCTTCGGGTGGCCATCCGCGCAGCCGTAAAGGATTGCCGGCAAAAGGTTACAGAACCCGTTCCAGGAAAAATCCTTCGAACAAATACATCATCGAAAGAAGAAAGAAATAATTATTGAACGTTAAGTTTTAAAGATATGAGCCGTTCGTTAAAAAAAGGACCCTATATAGATATCAAACTCGAAAAGAAAATTCGGGCTAACATTGATTCCGGTAAAAAGACCGTCATCAAGACCTGGTCAAGGGCATCAATGATCTCCCCCGATTTTGTCGGTCAAACCATTGCCGTTCACAACGGGAATAAATTCATCCCGGTGTATATTACCGAAAATATGGTAGGCCACAAACTCGGAGAATTTGCCCCTACGCGTATTTTCAGGGGTCATGCTGGAAAAAAGAATAAAGGAAACAAATAAATTATTGGTTAAAATGGGATCAAGAAAACATTTACGTGCCGAGCGAATCAAAGAAGAGCGTAAGTCGCAATATGTGGCAAGCTTGAACAATGTGCCTACTTCACCGCGCAAAATGAGACTTGTTGCAGACCTGGTGAGAGGTATGGATATTGACAAGGCTTTATACGTGCTTCAGTATTCGCAGAAAGAACCGGCAAAGCGATTATATAAATTGTTGCTTTCGGCCATCGCCAACTGGAAAGAAAAGAATGAAGGTTCCCGGCTTGAAGAAAATCAGCTCTATATCAAAGAAATCAAAGTTGACAGTGGAAGAATGCTGAAAAGAATTCAACCTGCGCCCCAGGGACGGGCACACCGGATTAGGAAACGCTCGAACCATGTGACCCTGGTGCTGGGAAACCGGTCAGAGAAAGTTGAAGAAACAGAAACTGTGGAAACAGAAAAAAATAAATAACATTACTAAACTTTTATAATGGGACAAAAAACAAATCCGATTGGACTTAGGCTGGGAATCATCAAAGGATGGGACTCATACTGGTATGGTGGTAAAAATTTCTCCAGCAAACTGGTTGAAGACGATAAGATCAGGAAATACCTGAACGCCCGTCTTGCCAAAGCCGGTGTTTCAAAGATCATGATTGAGCGGACCCTCAAACTGGTGACCGTTACGATCAACACGGCACGGCCCGGAATTATTATCGGTAAGGGCGGCCAGGAAGTTGACAAACTGAAAGAAGAGTTGAAGAAACTGACAGGCAAAGATGTCCAGATCAATATATCGGAAATTAAAAGGCCGGAACTTGATGCCCATATTGTAGCAACCAATATTGCAAAACAAATTGAGGGAAGGATTTCTTTCCGCCGGGCGATCAAGACATCCATCGCATCCAGCATGCGTCTCGGTGCCGAAGGGATCAAAGTGCTGATCTCCGGAAGACTGGGTGGAGCCGAAATGGCCCGTACCGAGCAATACAAAGACGGTCGGGTACCGTTGCATACACTGCGTGCCGACATTGACTATGCATTGGTAGAAGCACACACAACTTACGGACGTATCGGCATAAAAGTCTGGATATTTAAAGGTGAAATTTACGGGAAACCTGAAATTGTCCCTACGACAATAGGTGGCGGCAAACAGCGAACAGCAATGCCCAAAGGCGGAAGACAACGGCGGAGAAGATAAAGGAACCGGGTATTTTAGATATAACATTTTAAACTGACAAGGCAATGTTACAACCGAAGAAACAGAAATACAGGAAACAGCAAAAAGGCAAGATGAAGGGCAATGCCCAGCGTGGTAACCAGTTGGCTTTTGGTTCGTTCGGGATCAAAACTTTACAGGAAGGCTGGATCACATCACGTCAGATAGAAGCTGCCCGTCAGGCTGTTACACGTTATATGAAACGTGAAGGTCAGATATGGATCAGGATTTTCCCTGATAAGCCGGTGACCAAAAAACCTGCAGAGGTACGTATGGGTAAAGGAAAAGGCGCCCCCGAATATTTCGTTGCCAGGGTAACCCCGGGCCGCATTATGTTCGAAGCCGAAGGTGTTCCTCTGGATATCGCAAAGGAGGCGCTCCGTCTGGCAGCACAAAAATTACCCGTGACTACGAAATTTGTAATTAGACGAGATTATACTGAAGAAAAATAAAACCATGAAACAGGAAGTAATTCGTGAATTAAGCACGGCGGATTTGTTGGAACGGCTGGAAGAGGAAAAAAAGCATCTCACGCGAATGCGGTTAAATCATGCCGTATCACCGTTGGATAACCCTCACCAGATCACCGAAAACAAAAAAACAATTGCCCGGCTTAAAACAGAACTGAGAAAAAGGCAATTAGAAGAAGAGCAAAAAGAACAAAACAATCAATAGGTACAATGGAAAAGAGAAACCTAAGAAAAGAAAGAACTGGCATCGTCGTTAGTAACAAAATGGATAAATCCATCGTGGTTCGCATTGAGCGACAGTTCAGGCACCCGGTTTACGGAAAATTCGTGAGAAAAACCAAAAAGTTTATCGCTCACGACGAAAAAAACGAGTGCAATGTTGGCGATACGGTGCGCATTATGGAAACCAGGCCTTTAAGTAAAAATAAAAACTGGCGGTTAGTAGAAATTATTGAAAGAGCGAAATAATCATGATACAACAAGAATCAAGACTTGCAGTAGCTGACAATAGCGGAGCAAAAGAGGTACTTTGCATCAAAGTGCTGGGCGGAACAAGAAAACGTTATGCCAGCATTGGTGACCAGATCGTTGTTACTGTAAAAAATGCTTTACCATCGGGTAATATTAAAAAAGGAACCGTTTCAAGAGCTGTTGTGGTCAGGACGAGAAAAGAGGTGCGTCGTAATGACGGATCCTACATCCGTTTCGATGATAACGCGGTCGTCCTTTTGAACAATGCCGGTGAGATGATCGGAACACGTATCTTCGGACCCGTGGCCCGTGAACTTCGTGAAAAACAATATATGAAAATAGTATCACTTGCACCGGAGGTGCTTTAATTATCAGAAAGAATAGAGTTATGGCTAAACTGCACATAAAAAAAGGGGATAACGTAATGGTGATTGCGGGAAACCATAAAGGTTCATCCGGACGCGTTCTGTATGTTGATGTTAAAAAACAAAGAGCGATCGTCGAGGGAATTAACCTTGTCTCGAAACATACACGGCCCAGTGCCGATAATCCCAAAGGTGGAATAATCAAACAGGAAGCACCTGTGCACATTTCAAACCTGATGGTGATTGACAAAACAGGCAAACCCACACGTATTGGCCGTAAAAAAAATGAAAAGACTGGTAAATCAGTTCGTTATTCTAAAAAAACAGGGGAGGTAATCAAATAATGGAACAGCCGAGATTACGAAAAAAATATTACGAGGAAATTATACCTGCTTTGACCAAAGAGTTTGGTTACAAGACAGTAATGCAGGTTCCCAGGTTGGAAAAAATTGCCCTGAACCAGGGTATCGGCGCGGCACTTGCCGACAAAAAACTTATTGATATGGGCGTTGCCGAAATGACTGCCATTACCGGTCAAAAAGCCGTTCCGACCATTTCGAAACGTGACGTTTCCAACTTTAAACTACGTAGAGGAAATCCGATCGGTGTTCGCGTTACCTTGCGCGGAACCAAAATGTATGAATTCCTCGACAGGTTAGTTGCTGTGGCCCTGCCGCGTGTTCGCGACTTCAGGGGGATCAGCGATAAAGGTTTTGACGGACGCGGCAACTATTCGTTCGGTGTCCCGGAACAGTTGATCTTTCCCGAAATCAATATTGATAAGGTGAACCGTATCAACGGAATGGACATCACCATTGTTACCACGGCCAAGACCGATAAAGAGGCTTTTGCTTTACTTAAAAATTTCGGATTACCGTTTAAAAATCAAAAAAAATAACAATACATGGCAAAAGAGTCAATGAAAGCGCGCGAGCGCAAAAGACAAAAAATGGTGGAAAAATACGCCGCAAAACGTGCTGCCCTCAAAGAGGCCGGTGATTATGAAGGATTGCAAAAATTACCACGCAACGCTTCTCCGGTACGATTACACAACCGTTGCCAGCTTACGGGCAGGCCAAAAGGTTACATGAGGCAGTTCGGTATTTCGCGTATTAACTTTCGTGAAATGGCTTTGAAAGGCCTGATACCGGGAGTGAAAAAAACCAGTTGGTAAAAATTTATAAATATTTATTCAGATGATAACTGATCCGATAGCAGACTATTTAACAATGATAAGGAACGCTGTTGCAGCAAGGCACAGAATGGTCGAAGTTCCGTCATCGAGGTTGAAAAAGGAAATCACAAAGATCCTTTACGAAAAAGGATATATCCTGAACTACAAATTCGAAGACGAAGCCGGGCCGCAGGGAAAAATCAAAATTGCTTTAAAGTATAACCCGGTAACAAAAGTGCCGGCGATCAACAGCATTCAGCGGGTCTCAAAACCCGGTTTGCGCAAGTATGTGGATGCCCATAACCTGCCCAGAGTACTTAACGGCCTGGGAATAGCCATCCTTTCAACTTCCAAAGGTGTAATTACCGATAAAGAAGCCAGAAGTATCCATGTGGGTGGCGAAGTAATTTGTTATGTAAGTTAATAAATAGGAGAGAGATAACCATGTCACGTATAGGAAAATTACCGATAAGTATCCCGCAAGGTGTTGAAATCAACATTTCCGATACCAACAGGGTAACGGTTAAAGGAAAACTCGGAGAACTGCAACAACTAATTGATCCGGCTATCAAAGTGAAGATAGATAATGGTCAAGTCGTGTTGGAAAGAGCTACCGAAAGCAAAGACCACAAATCAAAACATGGTCTTTACAGATCACTGATCAATAATATGGTCCAGGGAGTTTCACAGGGGTTCACGACTGTGCTGGAACTTGTGGGGGTTGGTTATAAAGCCGAAGCCAGAGGCCAGATGCTTGATCTTTCGTTGGGTTATTCTCACCATATTTTCTTTGAGATTCCGCAGGAAGTTAAGATTGAAACGGTTTCCGAAAGAGGGAAAAATCCGGTGATCAAGCTCAGCTCGTTCGACAAACAATTGCTCGGTCAGGTAGCCGCCAAGATACGTTCGTTGAGGCCGCCGGAACCTTATAAGGGCAAAGGTATCAAGTACCAGGGTGAGGAACTTCGCAGGAAACTTGGAAAAGCTGCGGCAGAAAAATAAAATTGTTTTTTTAAACGGAACTGAAAAACCCTAAAGTAATGGGAATAAAGAATAAAAAAGTAAATCGTAGGTTTAAGATCAAGAAAAGGATCAGAAAGATTGTTAACGGCACACCGGAAAGACCGCGTATGACTGTTTTCAAAAGCAATAAACAGATCTATGTCCAGTTGGTTGACGATTTGAATGGAGTTACGCTTGTTTCGGCTTCCTCAAGGGATAAAAAATTTGAGAATGCCAAAGGAACCAAAACGGAACAAGCTGAAAGGGTCGGAAACCTGATCGCCGAGAAAGCAAAAGAAGCGGGCATAGAAACAGTAGTATTCGACAGAAATGGTTATTTGTATCATGGCAGGGTGAAAACTCTTGCTGACGCTGCCAGAAAAGGCGGATTAAAATTTTAACGAGTTATGTCAAACACAAACGTAAAAAGAGTAAAATCCAGCGAAATCGAATTTAAAGACAGGCTGGTAAGCATACAAAGGGTTACCAAAGTAACCAAAGGCGGGCGTACTTTCAGTTTCTCCGCCATTGTCGTTGTCGGAAACGAAAACGGAGTGGTAGGTTTCGGACTGGGAAAAGCCAAGGAAGTTACCTCAGCAATTGCCAAAGGTATTGATGATGCCAAAAAGCACCTGATCAAAGTTCCGGTACTGAAGGGGACACTTCCCCACGAACAGACCGGAAAATACAGCGGTGCCAAAGTATTCATTAAGCCGGCTGCCCCCGGAACGGGAGTCATTGCAGGTGGTGCCATGCGTGCCGTCCTCGAAAGTGTGGGCGTTAAAGACGTCCTGGCAAAATCAAAAGGGTCATCAAATCCCCATTCGGTAGTAAAAGCTACCATTGATGCTTTGACAAAAATGCGTGATCCTTATACGATTGCCCAGGCCCGCGGAGTTGAACTGGATACTGTTTTTAACGGATAAATTGAACTAACCATGAGCAAGATAAGAATAACACAGGTTAGAAGCGCCATCAACAGGCCAAAACGCCAGAAACTGACACTGGAAGCACTGGGGCTCAGAAAACTGAACCAGACAAGGGAAATGGAAGCGAGCCCCCAGGTTCTTGGCATGATCGAAAAAGTAAAACATTTATTGAAGGTTGAAGAAATTAAAGGAAAATAAAATGGACTTAAGCAATCTTAAACCGGCTAAGGGTTCTGTAAAGAACAGAAAACGGATCGCACGTGGTCAGGGTTCGGGCTATGGTGGAACTTCCACAAGGGGGCACAAAGGCGCCCAGTCGAGGTCAGGTTACAAACGCAGGATCGGTTTCGAAGGAGGCCAGATGCCTTTATTCCGCCGTGTACCGAAATTCGGTTTTAAAAACATTAACCGGAAAGAGTATCAGGGAATAAACATAGGTGCTCTGCAGGAGCTGACCGAAAAAGAGAAAGTGACCGAAATCAATCCGGAAGTTCTGATCAAGCATGGCCTGGCAAATAAAAATGAGTTGATTAAAATTCTGGGTAACGGCGAACTGAAAGCAAAACTGGAAGTGACGGCTCATGCATTTTCAAAATCAGCGCGGGAAGCCATTGAAGCACAAGGAGGAAAAGCCATTAAAATATAAGATTAAATGAGAAAATTAATCGAAACAGTAAGGAATATATATAAAATTGAGGAGCTGCGAAACCGGATCCTCTACACGCTGGGTATATTGCTCATTTACCGCCTCGGCGCTTATGTTGTATTGCCGGGCATAGACCCGCACCAGCTTTCGGCGCTTCAGCAGCAAGGCAGTTCGGGGTTAATGGGACTGTTGAATATGTTCTCGGGAGGCGCATTTTCCAATGCTTCGATCTTTGCGCTGGGAATCATGCCCTATATCTCGGCATCCATCGTAATCCAGCTTCTGGGAATGGCTATACCTTACTTCCAGAAACTGCAGCGTGAAGGGGAAAGCGGACGGAGAAAGATCAACCAGATCACAAGGTATCTGACGGTGATCATCGTCGCTTTGCAGGCGCCGGCTTACATTGCCAATGCAGTTTCCCGTTTACCGGCAGGCGCTATCATCCCTTTCGACCCTGCTGTTACCTCACCGCCTTTCTTTTTCTGGTTTTCATCTACAGTTATCCTGATTTCAGGTACACTGTTTATCATGTGGCTCGGTGAAAAAATTACCGACAAAGGTATCGGCAACGGGATATCGCTTATCATTATGATCGGTATCATTGCCCGTCTTCCCGGCTCACTTGTTCAGGAGTTTGTATCTAAAATGGGTCCTTTGGGAGGCGGACTGGTTTATTTCCTTATGGAATTGGTTATCCTTATTTTCGTCATTCTCTTTACCATTTTACTTGTTCAGGGAACACGAAGGGTACCGGTTCAGTATGCCAAACGGATTGTAGGCAACAAGCAGTATGGTGGTGTGCGCCAGTATTTACCGTTGAAAGTCAATGCTGCCGGTGTAATGCCGATCATCTTTGCACAGGCCATTATGTTCCTGCCCATTACACTCATCGGCTTTGCCAAGTCGGATTCTCTTTCGGGCCTGGCAGCGGCATTTGCCAACATCAATGGGTTCTGGTATAACTTTACTTATTTTATCATGATTATTCTGTTCACCTATTTCTATACGGCCATCACCATCAATCCGAATCAAATGGCTGATGACCTCAAGAAAAACGGTGGCTTTATTCCGGGGGTTAAGCCGGGCAAAAAAACGGCCGAATACCTCGATAATATATTGTCAAGAATTACACTGCCCGGGTCTTTTTTCCTGGGATTCATTGCCATTATGCCGGCATTTGCCCGGTTGGCAGGGGTAAGTACCGGCTTCTCCTATTTTTACGGAGGAACATCGTTGCTTATCCTTGTAGGTGTGGTGCTTGACACATTGCAACAAATTGAAAGTTACCTGCTGATGCGTCACTATGACGGATTGACCAAATCGGGACGTATCAAAGGCAGGTCGGGATTCAGTATGTAATTCATTTCATCGAATGATACCGATCAAGACAGACGAAGAAATTGAATTACAACGAGAGAGTTCTTTACTTGTTGGGAAAACCCTGGCAGAGGTTGCCAAACGGATTAAACCGGGGGTAAAAACCTTTGAGCTCGACCGGATTGCGGAAACGTTTATCCGCGACCATGGAGCGCTACCCGGATTTAAAGGGTACAACGGTTTCCCCGCCACGCTTTGCATATCGGTTAACGATGAAGTGGTGCATGGCATACCGGGTGACAGGGAGTTGAAAGACGGCGATATCGTTTCGATTGATTGCGGAACGCTGATGAATGGCTTTTATGGCGATTCGGCTTATACGTTTGCGGTCGGTGAAGTGAAACGGGAAGTGCTTGAATTGTTGGAACGAACAAAAGAGTCGCTTTATCTTGGCATCGAAAAAGCAGTCGCAGGCAACAGGGTAGGAGATATCGGTTATGCCGTCCAGTCTTATGTTGAAAGTTATGGCTATTCGGTGGTTCGCGACCTGGTGGGTCATGGTGTAGGCAGAAATTTGCATGAAAAACCGGAAGTGCCGAATTTCGGAAGAAGAGGCACAGGCCCTAAACTGAAAAAAGGCATGGTAATTGCGATAGAACCTATGATTAACCTCGGCGTGAAAGAAGTCGTGCAAAACAGGGACGGATGGACGATCAGAACGGCCGACTCGAAGCCTTCGGCACATTTTGAGCATGATGTGGCCATAAGAAACGGAGAACCTGATATTTTGTCATCTTTCGAGGAAATAGAAAAAATATTGAATAAAAAATAACATAAGCAAACAAAAAATAAAATTGTCACATTTATGGCAAAACAACAATCAATAGAGCAAGACGGAACGGTGATCGAATCACTGGGCAATGCTATGTTCCGTGTTGAATTGGAGAACGGGCACGTCATTACTGCCCATATCTCCGGCAAAATGCGTATGCATTACATTAAAATATTGCCCGGCGACCGTGTAAAACTGGAAATGTCGCCCTATGATTTGACAAAAGGTAGAATTACATTCAGATATAAATAGAAAGCCATGAAAATAAGAGCATCATTGAAGAAACGATCAGCCCAGGACAAAATCGTCCGCAGGAAAGGGAGGCTGTACATTATCAACAAGAAGAACCCGAAGTTCAAACAAAGACAAGGTTAATAAAACAATACGATAATCATTATTAAATAGCATAAATTATGGCAAGAATTGCTGGAGTTGATATCCCCAATAACAAAAGAGGCGAAATAGCCCTGACTTATATTTTTGGTATTGGCAGGAGTTCCGCTCAAAAAATTTTGACTGAAGCCGGTGTTGACTGGGACAAAAAAGTACAGGACTGGGATGATGAAGAACAAAACAAAGTCCGTTCGGTCATCAGCGAGTCATACAAAGTGGAAGGCGAACTACGTTCGGAAACACAAATGAATATCAAACGGTTGATGGATATCGGGACTTACCGTGGCATCAGGCACCGCATCGGGCTTCCCGTACGTGGCCAGACCACCAAAAACAACGCCCGTACCCGCAAAGGCCGTAAGAAAACCGTTGCCAATAAGAAGAAGGCTACCAAATAGTGAACAAATTCAAGTAATCGAATAAAAATGGCAAAAAAAACCAGAAGTACAAAAAGACGTGTGGTCAAGGTTGACCCGGTTGGAAGAGCGTACATCAAAGCTTCGTTCAACAACATCATCATCTCGCTGACTAATGAGGCAGGACAGGTTATCTCGTGGGCATCATCCGGAAAAATGGGTTTTAAGGGTTCAAAAAAGAACACCCCTTATGCAGCTCAAATGGCTGCCCAGGATTGTGCAAAGGTGGCTTATGACCTGGGTTTGCGTAAAGTAAAAGTTTATGTCAAAGGTCCCGGTTCCGGAAGGGAATCAGCCATTCGTACCATTCACTCATCAGGTATTGAAGTGATGGAGATCGTTGACGTAACTCCGTTGCCTCACAACGGATGCCGCCCGCCCAAAAGAAGAAGGGTGTAACGTTTTTGAAGTATTTATGATTGAGAATAACGAATAATTATTTATAAACTATGGCAAGATATATTGGCCCAAAATCAAAAATTGCACGTAAATTCGGCGACCCGATTTACGGTCCTGACAAATTCCTGGAAAAGAAAAATTTTCCTCCCGGGCAACATGGCCAGATGAGGAAGAGAAGAAAACAATCTGAATATGGGATTCAGTTGCAGGAAAAACAAAAAGCTAAATATACTTACGGTATTCTTGAAAAACAATTCCGTAACATATTTAAAAGAGCTTCCAGGAAAAAAGGCATCACCGGCGAAAACCTGCTGAAACTGATTGAAGCACGCCTGGATAATGTCGTTTTCCGGCTGGGAATTGCACCAACACGGGCAGCTGCACGTCAGTTGGTTTCGCATCGTCACATTACCGTGAACGGAAAAATCGTAAACATTCCTTCTTATTCATTGCGCGAGGGCGACATTATCGGCGTCAGGGAAAAATCAAAAAGCCTGGCTGCCATTACCGACTCCTTGCACAGTGGAAGAAAAGGTTTTTCGTGGCTTGAATGGGACGAAGAAAAAATGCAGGGAAAATTCCTGAACTACCCCCCTCGAGAAGAAATTCCCGAGAATATCAAAGAACAACTTATCGTTGAGTTATACTCGAAGTAAGTATTTTAGTCAAAACAAGAATTCTAAAAAGAACAAAATATTATTATGGCAATATTAGCATTTCAGAAGCCCGATAAGGTAATCATGAACGAAGCCGATGATTTTCACGGTTCGTTTGAATTTCGTCCGTTGGAACCCGGATTTGGTATGACCATTGGCAATGCCCTGCGCAGGATACTTTTATCCTCGCTGGAAGGGTTTGCCATCACCAATGTCAGAATTGATGGCGTGGTTCATGAATTTTCAACAATACCGGGTGTCCTTGAAGATGTTACCGAGATTGTCCTGAACCTGAAGAAGATTCGCTTTAAACAGCAAATCCAGAATGAGACAAGCGAAAAGGTCAATATTGTGATCGGTGATCAGGAAATCTTCAAAGCCGGTGATATTAACAAATTCCTGTCGGTTTTCCAGGTATTGAACCCGGATGAGGTGATCTGTCATCTCGACCCTTCCATTAAACTGAGCATGGAACTGACAGTATCCAAAGGACGCGGGTATGTTCCTGCCGAGGAAAATAAAGATATCAATGCTCCTGTCGGAACCATCGCGATTGATTCGATCCACACACCCATTATTAATGTGAAATTCCATATTGAGAATTATCGTGTGGAACAAAAAACCGACTATGAAAAACTGGTTATTGATATCCAGACAGACGGATCAATACATCCTAAAGATGCGTTGAAAGAAGCGGCAAAAATATTGATTCATCATTTCATGCTTTTCTCGGACGAAAAAATTACCCTTGAGGTGGAAGAGCGTTCGATCACAGAAGAGTTTGACGAAAACACATTGCATACACGCCAGTTACTCAAAACAAAACTGGTTGACCTGGATCTTTCCGTCAGGGCGCTGAACTGCCTGAAAGCTGCCGATGTGGAAACACTGGGCGAACTGGTGGCTTACAACAAGAACGACTTGTTGAAATTCAGAAATTTTGGTAAGAAATCCCTGACCGAGCTCGAAGAACTGGTAAGCAGCAAAGGACTTGAGTTTGGTATGAACATAGCAAAATATAAACTTGATAAGGATTAAGAACGATGAGACACAGAAACAGAAAGAGTTTTAATCATCTGGGAAGAACAAGCGCACACCGTAAAGCCATGTTGTCAAATATGGCCAGTTCCCTTATTAAAAATAAACGGATCAATACAACCGTGGCCAAAGCCAAAGCATTACGGGAATATGTTGAACCGTTAATTACCAAAGCAAAAAATGATACCACCCATTCACGAAGGGTTGTTTTTAGCTATTTGCAGGACAAAGTAGCTGTTACCGAATTGTTCAGGGAAATATCTGTGAAAGTAGGTGACCGTCCGGGTGGATATACCAGGATCATAAAGCTCGGAAATCGTTTGGGCGATAATGCCGATATGGCGATGATCGAACTGGTGGACTATAACGAAAACCTTCTCGGTGAAAAAACGGCTAAAAAAGCGAAAACATCAAGACGTCGCCGTGGTGGTAAAAAGAAAACTACGGCTGAAGCTGCAACTGTAAAAGAAGAAGTTGCTGCCAAAAAGCCTGAAGCGGAAAAACCTGTTGAGGTTGCTGAAGAACCCAAAGAAGAAGTAAAAGCTGAAAAACCGGAAGCGAAGGCTGAAGAATCCAAAGCCGAAGTGAAAGCAGAAAAATCGGAGGAGAAAGCTGAGGAAACTTTAGAGCAACCCAAAGCTGAAATAAAAGAAGAAAAGAAAGAACAGGAAACGAAAGCGGAAGAGCCGGCAACAAAGGCTGAAGCCAAAAAGCAGGTAAAACCTGTTCAGGAAAAAGAAAATAAAAACGAAGATACAGAAGAGGGGAAAAAAACAGAAGAAAAGAAATAGTAATTTCTTCTGATTAATCTGTAAAAAAGAGGATATGTACCTGAAAAGGTCGTCCTCTTTTTTTGTTAATGTATTTTAAAATATCAAATGGAAACATTAGAATGTTTAATTTCGTTTTTTAATTTTCAATCCACATTTAACGTTTTTAAATAAATCACATTATGAGTCTGATAGCTAATATTCACGCAAGACAAATCCTCGATTCGAGAGGTAACCCGACTATTGAAGTTGACGTTTATACTGACAGCGGTATCGCAGGACGGGCCGCTATTCCTTCCGGCGCTTCAACCGGAGTACACGAAGCTGTGGAGTTAAGAGACGGAGATAAGAAATATTTTATGGGAAAAGGTGTCCTGAAAGCCGTTCAGAATGTAAATGAAGTGCTGGCGGAAGAATTACGCGGTTATGATGTCACTGAACAGGTTGAACTGGATAAACGGATGATCGAGATAGATGGTACCGAAAACAAAGCAAATCTTGGCGCCAACGCCATTCTCGGTGTTTCGCTGGCTACTGCCCACGCTGCTGCCCAGGAAACAGGACAATTTCTTTACAGGTATATCGGAGGTGTCAATGCAAAAACGCTTCCCATTCCCCAGATGAACATTCTTAACGGTGGCTCACATGCCGATAACAGCGTTGATTTTCAGGAATACCTCATCATGCCGGTCGGAGCTGAAACCTTCAGCCAGGCCATACGAATGGGTTCAGAGGTTTTTCATAACCTGAAAGCCGTTTTGAAAAAATCGGGTTATTCAACCAATGTGGGTGATGAAGGAGGATTTGCGCCGAACCTGAAATCCAATGAGGAAGCCATCAAACTGATCCTGAAAGCCATTGAAAAAGCAGGTTATAAACCGGGTGAAGACATCTACATTGCCATTGATCCGGCAGCATCGGAGTTTTACTTACCGGATGAAAATGTATATCACCTGAAATGGAGTACAGGCGACAAGCTGACTCCGGCCGAAATGGTAGATTACTGGGCAGGATGGGTTAAAAAGTATCCCATCATTTCCATTGAAGACGGTATGGCCGAAGACGACTGGGACGGATGGAAGATCATGACGGATAAGCTGAATGATAAGATACAGATTGTTGGTGATGACATCTTTGTTACCAATATGCACCGGTTGAAAAAAGGATTCGATCTGGGGATTGCCAATTCCATTCTGATCAAGTTAAATCAGATCGGAACACTGACCGAAACCGTTGATTGTGTTACTATGGCAACATCAAACGGATATACGACGGTTATCAGCCACCGTTCGGGAGAAACGGAAGATACCACCATTGCCGATCTTGCCGTTGCCCTGAATACCGGACAGATCAAAACCGGTTCCGCCAGCCGGACCGACAGGATAGCAAAATACAACCAGTTGCTTCGTATTGAGGAACAATTGGGGGACACGGCAATATATCCGGGAAAGAGTTTTCAATTCATCAAACAGGATTCATAAAGACATCAGATATCCTGTTTCGTAGATATTTTTTAATTTTTCACTGCTATAATATTTTGATTAGCAGCGTGCAACAATACTCATAGAAAAACTTTAACTTTTTTTTGATATTTAGTGTTGCATGTAATAAAAAGGTTTTTACCTTTGCACCCCGTTTTACGCGAGAAGTAAAGCGAATAAACAGAAGAGTTCATAGACATAATGAGACCAAGCCTAAGAAAAGGAAACAAGCGTAGATGAATTAGGAAGTCAATTTCTAAAGAAT
>JAADID010000323.1:0-2738 GCA_013151505.1 Chlorobiota bacterium
TATAATAACCGGAAAATCAATACGATAACAAGTTAAATTAAGAAAAATATCAAAAGTGATCGGATTAGATATATCAACCTATCCCTGCGCCCCTCCAAGGAGGGGATTATGGGTAATCATTTTTGAATTTTATTAATTGAGTACAAAAAAAAATCAGCTAATAAATTCCACTAATTCCCGTTTCGAGAGGGGAGGGAAGCATGTCTGCACTTGGCTGTTTCGGCGAAGGCAGGGATGGGTCGTAAAAAAGATATTTATTTGATGATTTTTTCATACGCTGGTTTAATATATACTTACTCATAACGTACACATTTTTAAAATGAGCATTAAAACGGGTTATCCGGTCAGAAAAAACCATGAAACAGTATTCTTATGTTCCTGATATTTGACACCGAGACGACGGGTCTTCCGAAAAATTATGATGCGCCGCTGACAGATTTCGACAACTGGCCCCGGCTGGTACAACTGGCCTGGCAAATCCATGATGAAAAAGGCCAGCTACTGGATGTGAAAAATTTTATTGTCAGGCCGGAAGGTTTTGTCATTCCCCGCGGGTCGGAAAAGATTCACGGCATCACTACCGAATATGCACTGAAAGAAGGACAACCGCTTGATTTTGTTCTGAACGAGTTCAACAAAGCATTACAGGATGTAAAAGCGGTCGTGGGACATAATATAGAATTTGACCTGAATATCCTTGGTGCGGAATTTCTAAGGAAGGAATTGGCCACATCGCTTTTTGATGTTAAAGCTGTTGACACCAAAGAAGCATCAACCGATTATTGTGCTTTGCCCGGTGGAAGAGGAGGGAAATACAAATGGCCCAACCTTGACGAATTGCATCAGAAATTGTTTCACGAAAGTTTTGATGCGGCGCATAATGCCTCGGCGGATGTGCAGGCCACAGCCCGCTGTTTCCTGGAACTGGTCAGAATAGGTGTGATTGATGCCGGTTTGCTGGGTGTGGGAGAAAAACTGCTGGAAACTTTCCGCCAGGCCAACCCGGAACCTTTTCAGGCTATCGGCCTGTCCGTGGAACCTTATCAACAGGAACAGGGTGAAACAGCCGTAACACCGCAGAAAGAAATAGAAACAACTGATCTCCGGGATGTTGTGTTCACTCATTTGCATGTGCATACGCAATATTCCATCCTTGACGGGCTTTCAGAAATTTCTGCCCTGATTGCCAAAGCCAAAGAGGACGGTATGGAAGCGGTGGCCATCACCGATCACGGCAATATGTTCGGGGTGAAACGTTTTCATCAGGCAGCCACAGCCGCAGGCATCAAACCCATTATCGGTTCGGAGGTGTATGTGGCCCGTCGCGGTATGCATTTGAAAGATACGAAGATAGACGGCTCGGGCTGGCACCTGGTTTTGCTGGCGAAAAATGAAACGGGGTATAAGAACCTGATGAAACTCATCTCCTTTGCGTGGATTGACGGGTTTTATTACAAACCCCGGATTGACAAGGAACTGCTGAAAAAGTACGGTGAAGGGTTAATCGCCCTGACAGCCTGCCTCGGCGGCGAGATTCCCGATAAGATCATCCACGCCGGCAAGCAAAAAGCAGAAGAAGCGCTGCTGGAGTATAAAGAAATATTTGGTGATGACCTGTATCTCGAATTGCAACGTCATCCGACAGGCAACCCCGAAATGGACCGGAAGGTTTACGACGACCAGGTTTATGTCATCGAAACTATGCTGGAATTTGCTGCTAAACATAATGTGAAAGTGGTTGCCACCAATGACGCCCATTTTATCAACGCCGAAGATGCTTCTGCTCACGACCGGCTGATCTGCATCGGGACGGCCAGTGACCTGGATGACCCGAAACGCATGCATTACACACAACAGGAGTGGTTCAAAACACAGGAAGAAATGAAAACGCTGTTTTCAGACATTCCCGAAGCCATTATCAATACGCAGGAAGTGGCAGCCAAGGTGGAGACTTATCCGCTTGATCACAAGCCCATCATGCCCGAGTTCAGCATTCCCGAAGAATTTTCAAATGCGGATGAATACCTGAAACACATCACTTACATAGGCGCCAAAGAGCGTTATGGAGAGATATCCCCCGAACTGTCCGAGCGCATTGATTTTGAGCTGGAAACCATAAAAAAAATGGGATTCCCGGATTATTTTCTCATCGTGTGGGATTTCCTGAAAGCTGCCCGTAATATGGGCGTATCGGTGGGGCCGGGCAGGGGCAGCGCCGCCGGTTCGGTGGTGTCCTACTCGTTACGCATTACGGATATTGATCCCATTAAATACAACCTGCTGTTCGAGCGTTTCCTGAACCCCGACCGCATCTCAATGCCGGATATTGACATTGATTTTGACGACGACGGAAGAAACCGCCTGCTGAAATGGGTTTCTGATAAATACGGTAAAATGCGTGTGGCCCATCTGATCACATTCGGCACGATGGCGGCCAAAATGGCCATCCGTGATGTGGCGCGTGTGCAGAAACTTCCCCTTTCGGAGGCAGACAGGTTGGCCAAGCTGGTACCCGACAGGCCAGGTGTTTCGCTGGACCAGGCGCTGAAGGAAGTACCGGAGTTGAAAAACGAGCTGGAAAAAGGGACACCGGAAGTATCGTCGGTCATCGAAAATGCACGCCTGCTCGAAGGGTCCGTCAGGAATATGGGAACCCATGCCTGCGGGATCATCATTGGGCGGGAAGATCTGTACAACTATGTTCCGTTGGCAACTGTTAAAGAATCGGTACTGGACAT
>JAADID010000323.1:2779-4250 GCA_013151505.1 Chlorobiota bacterium
TTGCTCAAAATGGATTTCCTGGGACTGAAAACGCTGTCCATTATCAAGGATACTATTGAAAATATAAAACATTCGCGAGGGATCGCTCTGGATATAGAAACCATTCCGTTTGACGATAAGGAGACTTATGAGCTTTTCAGCCGGGGCGATACCATTGCCCTGTTCCAGTTTGAGTCAGACGGCATGCGAAAGTATCTGAAAGATTTGAAACCTACCCGTTTTGAAGACCTGATCGCCATGGTGGCGCTTTACCGTCCCGGTCCCATGCAGAACATTCCCCATTTCGTTGACCGGAAGCACGGACGGGAGAAAGTAAGTTACGACCTGCCGGTAATGGAAGAGATACTGAAAGAGACTTATGGCATCACGATCTATCAGGAGCAGGTGATGCTGCTGGCAAGAAAAATGGCAGGACTGACCCGTGGCGAGTCAGACAGCCTGCGGAAGGCAATGGGTAAGAAGAAGATCGCCGAGATGGCCAAGATGAAAGTCAAATTTTTTGACGGGTGTGCGAAAAACGGCCTCTCTAAAGAAAAGGTGGAGAAGGTATGGAAAGAGTGGGAAGAGTTTGCCAAATATGCTTTCAATAAATCGCACGCTACCTGTTATGCCTATCTTTCATACCAGACAGCGTATCTGAAGACGCATTATACGGCCGAGTTCATGGCTGCCAACCTCAGCCGCAACCTGAACGACATCAAGAAGATCACCCAACTGATCAATGAAGCTAACCACATGGGGATACAGGTGACCCGGCCTGATATCAACGAAAGCGCCCTGGATTTTACGGTGACACGGGAAAATGTCATCCGCTTTGGCCTCGCTGCTATCAAAGGGGTAGGAGGAGCAGCCGTTGAGCAGATCATCAAAGAGCGGGACGAAAACGGGCCTTTCAAAAACATTTTTGATTTTGCCAAACGGATCAACCTGCGGTCTGTCAACAAACGCAGCTTTGAAGCGTTGGCCATGGCGGGTGCTTTCGATGGCTTTGAGGGGACACACCGGGCACAATATTTTTACAAAGAAAAAGAAGACGGCCCTGAATTCATCGAAACCGTCATTCGTCACGGGGCGAATTTGCAGGAAAAAGAAAAATCGCAGCAGGTGTCTCTGTTTGGCGGGATGGAAGGTGCGTTCGAGATCAAAGACCCATCGCTCCCCAAATGTGAGCCATGGTCACTGATGAAAAAACTGCGACTCGAGAAAGAGGTGACCGGATTTTATATTTCGGGACACCCACTGGATGATTACCGGCTTACGATGGACAAATTCTGCAACGTAAGCATCCTTGACCTGAAAAACAACCTGAAAAGTTTCAACAAAAAAAAGGTAAAGTTTGCCGGGATGGTTACCGAATCGCAGCAGCGGACTTCCAAAAAGGGTTCGCTTTTCGGGGTTTTTACCATTGAGGATTATTCGGGAAGCATCACCATCATGATGTTCAACGAGGATTACCTGAAAAGAAAACATC
>JAADID010000014.1 GCA_013151505.1 Chlorobiota bacterium
TTGAAATAACAGATAACATGGAAATCAAATATAATAACCTTTACACACATTTTGTTTTTACAACGCTAAACAAGGAACCCATAATCCCTGAAAAAAACAGAGGTCGAATAGAAAAATATATTACGGGAATTGTAAAAAATAATCTATCCAGGTTATATGCAATTTATGCCAACCCTGAACATGTGCATTTTCTTGTATCCCGTTCTCCTGATATTTCAGAAACCGAATTGGCAACAATAGTAGCTGACAGTTCTGAACGTTTTATCAATGAAAACAAGCTTGCCATCGGGAAATTTGCGTGGCAACAATCGGCTTCTGCGTTTTCTGTTTCAAAATCGGGAGTGGACAAAGTCTGCAAATACATATTAAACCAACCGGAACATCATAAAAAAGTAAGTTTTGCTGAAGAATATGAAGAGTTTATTAAATTCTACGAACAGAACCTTAAGAAAATAAGGTAATAAGGTCAGTTTTAACTTTACAATACATGGCTACTAAGGTAAATTTTCTTGTTTACATTTAATCCTGGAAATAAGGTTTTTTTAAACCGGAACCAGCCAAACATCCTTATTCCGGAGGTATCGCTCATGGCGTTCATCGAAAAAAACCTTATCGAAAAAATAACACCTTAGTAGCTTCCAGTACAAAATAACCCCAACTTTATTACCTTATTTGCACAGAACACGAAAGTCATTGAGTTATTCTTCTTTTCTGTTATTTTTTACAATGTATTTTCTATAAAATTATTCCCAATCAAAAAAATCTCTCAGCACCTCAAAATAAGATTTAGCCAGATTTAGCCATTTAGCCCAGAAAAATAAATGTGAATATTTGGTCATAAAAGAAAAAAAACTATTTTTGCACTCCCAAAATTCAAGGAAACAAAGCGATGACAAAAAGAACATTTCAACCCTCGGTAAGGAAAAGAAAAAACAAACACGGATTTCGTGAAAGAATGTCAACGGTTAACGGGCGTAAAATACTAAAACGCAGAAGAGCCAAAGGCAGGAAAAAATTATCAGTTTCCGACGAAAGAAAATAATTTTCGTAGGAATTCAGCTATAAACTGAAAAGAGTTGTTTTTAGGAGGGAGGTATCGTTAATGCCTCCTTTTTTTATTTGACGCCTGTCATTTGCCCAAAAAGAAATAAATTCGCGGAGTCTATCTAATGTACTCATTATGGATATCATTTTTGGCATCATCATTTTTTTTGTCCTGTTATACTACCTGATCAAGCTGTTTTTCAGGTATGTTGTTCCATGGCTTTTGCGAAGGTATGTCAAGAAACAACAGGAAAAATTCGGACAAAATGCCTGGAATGAGAACAAACCCCGGGAAGGGGAAGTGAAAATAAAACGAACAGCCCGTACAAAACAAAAGGACGATGTTGGATTTGGTGAGTACATAGATTTTGAAGATGTGGATGACAATGACAAACAGAAAAAATAATAATATATCCATGAATCGACGGGATAACCCGTCGGTTCTAATCGGGATATTAATTGTTTCTAATATAATTAACAGATGAAAAAAGATTTTTTCAAAGAGGCTGCACCCTATCTGGTGGCCATCATTGTTTTTTTGGCAATCACACTTGTCTATTTTTCTCCGTTGCTTGAGGGAAAAAAATTAAAACAACACGATATTGCGATGTGGAAAGGTATGTCGAAAGAAATTTCCGATTTCAGGCAACAGACAGGTGAAGAAGCATTGTGGACAAACTCCATGTTCGGCGGGATGCCTGCCTGGCAGATTTCGGTAGAGTACAAAGCCAATATGATGCGATACGTGGATAAGATTGTCACTCTCGGGCTACCTTCTCCCGCCAATCTTGTATTTCTTTATTTTCTTGGATTTTTCATTCTATTGCTGGTGCTTCGGGTCAATCCCTGGGTGAGCCTGACGGGGGCAATTGCCTTTGCTTTGTCATCCTATTTTTTCATCATCCTCGGGGCAGGGCATACATCCAAAGCCCATGCCATCGGATATATGGCGCCGGTACTTGCAGGCATTATACTGACATACAGGGGAAAATACTGGCAGGGGGCTTTGTTAACAGCCATTGCCCTTGCGCTTGAGATCAAAGCCGGCCACCTGCAGATCACTTATTATTTGCTCATTGTTATATTCTTTTATGGAGTTTATCAGATAATCGTCACGGCAAAAGACAAATCATGGCCTAAATTCCTGAAAGCCACAGGATGGCTTATGCTGGCGGCTTTTCTGGCTATCTTAACGCATTCAACCAACCTTTGGGCTACTTACGAATACGGGAAAGAAACCATGCGTGGAAAGCCGGAGCTTACCAGGGAATTACAAAACAAATCAAGCGGTCTCGACCGCGATTACATTACAGCCTGGAGCTATGGCATTGGTGAAACGTGGTCGTTGCTTGTCCCTGATGTGAAAGGAGGGGCCTCGGGACAGATTGGCAATCAGAAAGCATTAAATAAAGCTGACAGCCGGTACCGGAATATCATTGCCAAACAAAGTTCATACTGGGGCGACCAGCCGGGTACATCAGGGCCCGTATATGTTGGGGCTTTTGTGTTATTTCTTGCCATACTCGGGATGTTTATTCTGGATGACCGCCTGAAGTGGATGCTGTTTGCCGTTACAGTGCTTTCCATCATGCTTGCCTGGGGACGGAACATGATGTGGTTTACCGACTTTTTTATTGATTATGTCCCGGGCTATAACAAATTCAGGGCGGTTTCCATGACGTTGGTGATCGCCGAACTGGCCATTCCTATCCTGGCTTTTATGGCGCTGAATAAAATTATTCAGAACCCGGGTATAATCAAAAAAAACATGAGGCCCTTTTATATCTCACTGGGTCTTACTGCCGGAATCATATTGCTGTTTTACATTTTGCCGACTTCTTTTTTCAGTTTTCTCAGTCAATACGAGAAGGACCAGTTCAGGCAATTAGAGGCCACGAATGACCCGGCGCAGATACGGGCCTTTATTGACAATCTGACGGCGGTAAGAGTAGCCATTTTCAGGGAAGATGCTTTACGAAGTTTATTCTTTATCATTGTCGGCGCTTCGCTGGTTATGGCTTTTGCGTATGGGAAGCTAAAACAGGGCTGGCTTATAGCCGGAATTACATTATTGATTCTCATTGACCTGGTCGGCGTTGACCGGAGGTACATTAATGGTGCAAATTTTGTTCCTGCCTGGCAGGCCGAGAAGCCGTTCAAACCCTCCCGTGCCGACTTGGATATTCTGAAAGATAAAGGGCCGGATTTCCGTGTACTTGATTTAAGTAAAAGCACTTTTAACGATGCCAGTTGTTCTTATTTCCACAAATCCATCGGCGGATACCACGGTGCAAAACTTCAAAGGTATCAGGACATAATAGATGAATACCTGAGTCCCGAAATCATGGACCTTCGGCAATCATTGCCCGGCCAGCACCCGCAATCGGAACTGGAACACATATTAAGCAGGCAACAGGTATTGAATATGCTGAATACCAGGTACGTTATTTTACGACCTGATATGATGCCCCTGCCCAACAACAATGCTTTTGGCAATGCCTGGTTTGTGAAAAATTATGTGGTGGTAAAGAATGCCGATGAGGAAATAGCCGCACTGGGAAAGAATAATTTACGAACAACGGCGGTAGTGGATGATGACTTTAAACAGTTCCTGCCGGCAAAAGGGTCATTTGGTAGCGACACTGCCGCAGTCATACGACTTGATTCTTATGCACCCAACCGGCTGGTTTACAGTTTTAGCTCAAAGTCAGACCAGATGGTTGTCTTTTCGGAAATCTATTATAATAAAGGGTGGGATGTTTACCTGGATGGTAAAAAAGTTCCTTATTTCAGGGCAAATTATATTTTGAGGGCGATGACCGTTCCTGCCGGTGACCATAAGATCGAATGGAAATTCGAACCGAGAGTCTGGGTTGTGGGAGAAAAAGTTTCCTTTGCCAGTTCACTGTTGTTGATATTGCTGGTTTTGGGATTTCTGGTTTATGAAGGGAAGAAATACTTTGAGAAGAGAAAAAAGACAGATGAAACCCCATCATAAATGATGGGGAAACTGGCTTGGAAATAATTATAATTTTGAATCAAATCAGTTACCCGGCCATTCATGGCCGGGGCATTGGACAATCACAAAACAATCGGGCCATTATAACAATTGAACCACCAAACCAATGAAGAAAGTCCTCATCATAACTTACTACTGGCCACCAAGCGGCGGAGGGGGAGTACAGCGTTGGCTTAAGTTTGTGAAATATCTTGGTGAGTTTGGCTGGGAGCCGGTGATTTATACACCGGAAAATCCGGAAATGCCTTCTGTTGACAAGGCATTATTAAAAGAAGTGCCGGATAATCTGACAGTGATCAGGCGCAAGATATGGGAACCCTATTCTTTTTATAAAAAATTTACCGGCCGCAAAAAAGAAGACAAAATCCAAACTGCATTTCTGACCGAACAAAAACATAAACGTGGTTTGGCGGAACATTTTTCAGTTTGGGTACGGGGGAATTTATTTATTCCCGATGCCCGGAAATTCTGGATCAAACCATCGGTAAAATATCTGACCCGTTATTTGCAGGAAAACCCCGTTGACGTGATCGTTTCCACCGGACCTCCACACAGCGTACATCTCATCGGAATGGCTTTGAAGCATAAGCTGAACATCCCGTGGCTTGCCGATTTCAGGGATCCCTGGACAAATATTGACTATTACAGGGATTTGAAACTCGGAAAACGCGCCGACCGTATCCATCATCAACTGGAAAAAAGTGTACTTCGGCAGGCAGATGCCGTGACGGTAGTCAGCCCCGGAATGGAAAAGGATTTCAAAAGCATATATTCAAAGAAATATCATGTCATTCCAAATGGATATGATGCAGCCGACCTGGAAGGCCTTCATGAAATAAAACCGGAGAATGACAAATTCGTGCTGGCTCATATCGGCTCACTGACCCGCACAAGAAACCCGGAAAATCTTTGGGAAGCGTTGAAACAACTGGTAAATGAAGACAAAGAATTCGCAAAGTCGCTTTCGATAGTCAACGTGGGCAAAACAGATATCAGCGTAACGGATTCGTTGCAGCGTGCAGGACTGGAGAAGTATCTCCTCAGAAAAGGATACTTGTCTCATGAGGAAGTTCTCAAAGAGCAAAGAAAGGCCACACTATTGCTGCTGTTCATCAACAATACTCCCAACGCAAACTTGATACTGACCGGGAAGTTGTTTGAATATCTTGCAGCCCGCCGGCCAATCATTTGTGTCGGGCCCGAAAACGGCGATGCTGCCGCAGTGATAAGCGAAACCGGTGCAGGGAAGGTTTACGGCTTTCAGGAAGTGAAAAAGCTCAAAGCTGACCTTGCCGGATATTACGCTCTTTTTAAAAGCGGGAAACTTGAGAAAACTTCAGGAGATATTGAACAATACGAAAGGAAGAACCTTACGAAAAAAATGTCGGAAATATTGAATTCTTGTACCGTTTGACCGACAAAATCTGATTGACAAAATTCTTGATGTCATAATTCTCGTCATTCAGCACACTGTATAATTCTTTGATCATTAACCGTTTGGTTTTGATCTGGCGCTTTTTGGCAATTTCTTCAATAAAAACATTCACGGCGATGGTCCCTTCGAGAACTACTTTTTCGGGAATGTCAGAAGTAAAAAAACCCTTGCCGATCAAAAGACCCAAAGTACGGTTTCGGCTCAGATCGTTTAAGGCGGTTAAGCTGAAATCACCAAAACCACAGTAATTGAAAAGCGTCGTTTCATTGCCGCCGAATTTGGAAATGATGTACCGCATTTCGTTGATGGCTTTGGTTAGAACCAGTGATCGCAGATTGGATGAATTAAAATGGGCATCCACAATGCCGACAATAATGGCGTAAATGTTTTTAAGTATGCTGGCCAGTTCAACTCCTTCCACATCGGTTGTAAAATCGAGATAAATGGATGTGTTCTCAAACATGTCGCCAAATAAATTAAAATATTTGTCTTTTTTTGAAGTGATTGTAAAACCTGTGGGAAGATTGTTGATGATCTCACGGGCGAATGACGGCCCTTTCATGCTGAAGATTTCATTGCCTACAACACGATTTAGGCATTGGGGAATGGTTTTGTTGTCAAGCCCGAAACCCTTTGCCAGGTTAACGATCAAAGCTTTAGGATTAAAATAATATTTGTTTTCTTCCACATAAGTTACCGTCACGTTGGAAGGAATACCCAAAAAAACCACATCGGCATCATTAAGAATGTTTTTGTCGGTTGATGCTTTTAACTTTGGATGAAGGCTGACGTTGGGAAAATACTTTTGGTTGACATGAAAGTTGTTGATGCTGTCAACCACTTCATCTTCAATGGACAACAAAGTAATGTTATATTTATTTTTTAATGCAAGCACATTTCCGAGGGCTGTGGAAATGGCTCCGCTACCGACAAATACAATTTCGAGAAAATCTTTCATAATGAATGTTAGGAGAAGATGTAAAAGTATAAATTATTCTTTAAAATCAGAGATTATAAGATAAGAGGGTGGTAGAGTTTATGTTAACGACCGGTAAGTATTTTTAAATAAAAATCAATTCGCTGATTGATATCGTCCGAAATACGGAAATAATAAACAGGAACAGCAAATAAAATGAAAATGATGGCGCTTCGGATGATAATATCAACAATATAGTTCGAAAAGGCAGGGACATAGGTGGAAATCCAGTATGCCACACAGGCGATCAGGTACAATAAAATGTGATGATATGTAAACGGCTGAAATTTGAACTTACGGTAAAGGAATATGAATTTGATGAAATTGAAAAGGAATTTGGAGGCGAAAGAAGCGATGGCGGCGCCAACCAGTCCGTAAACAGGGATCAGGATCAGATTGAAAGCAACCAGCATCAGGGCAAATACAAGCAGGAAGTAAGAAAGAAACCTGTAATACTTTGAGTTGACAATGATATGCGGGCTGACTCCCAGTGCAATATCAAAAAGGTTAGCTATCCCGATAAAAAAGATGACCATTTCTCCGGGCCGGTAATCATTGCCGAGAATATGAAAAACGTTTTCTATATTTCCCCAGATACCGGTAAACAAAAGAACACCGACAACACTTAAACTAATACTGCTCCGGCGATAAATATCATTTATGGTCTCTCTGTCATCATTCTTCCATGCATCGGAAATCACTACCGAACTGATCTTTCCCATGGTTCGTAACGGGACAAGAATCAAGGTTCCGAAATAAAAAGTGATGGCATAAATACCGGCAGCGCTCAACCCGAGCATGCTGTTTACCATAATGATGTCAATGTTCATTACCAGCACGCCGGAAAAGCTGGCCAGGATACCATAAAACCCCACACTGATCATCTGTTTTTTCAAATCCGGGGTTATGAATTTCAGGTCGGTTTTGAGAAAAAGTTGTTTGCTTCGAATCAGGGAAATAAGCAGCATCAATGAAGGGCTGATAAGGACAAGAACATAAAAAATGACGAGTTGATGGAAGCTGATCAAATCAAAATAAAACAACAGGATCACCAAAAGAGTCAGTACACGCTGAATAACTTCTTTATAAAGGATCCCCTTTACCGCATTGTAAAGCACCCGGTAATAATTATCAAACACATTGAACAATAGCGTAAAAAAGATCAAGGGGATGACATAATAAAAATAAGTGATGAACAATTCAGATTTTTCCTGGGAATGTTCCACGAGGTAGGGTCTGAAAAGAAGATAAACGGCAGCGGCAATAAGGAAGCCTGCCAATCCGACCATCAGGGCAATCCCAAGGAATCCATGGTGTTTTTTTGAAGTATCTCTGAAATGCGGGAAAAGTTTGACTGTGACGGCGCTGAATCCCAGGCCTGCAAACTGTGCAAACAGGGTAGCATAAGACACCATGACCCTGAGCAGCCCCACTTCTTTGGTTGACAAAACCCGCGGGAACAGGACGGCCATAATAATGAACCCCAAAATGACACCGAGATAAGAATATATAGTGCCCGAAATACTTTGTTTGCGTATAATGCCCAAGTTGTTTGGTTTTGGATGGATAAAAGTACATTTTATTTTTTCTCCATAAGTACGAAGAGCCAGTAAGGTTTCTTTGGAGAAATCAAAACATTCAGAATATCAATGGAAGTCGCAAAAAGATTGAATTTGTATTGGTTATAAAATTCGTGTTCACAATTCGGACAAATCGTTTTTCTTTTTGTCTTTGGCATCCAATAATAGGGTATCCATGATTGCGAAGGCGATATCTTTTTCTTAATATTCAGTAAGAAAGGATTGTAATACCTGACTTTTTTACCAAAAGTGAATATGGAAATCATCTCATATTCGGGAAACAAAGAATAAAAATCGTGCGATTTAAAGCTTCTTAAATGATTAGGGCTATTATAAAGGTATGAACATTGCGGGCATTTTATGGAAAGTTTATCGGGATTTTCATCATTTGGAACGGTGATGAATATGTATTTTTTTGAAAGCCGTTTCATCTCCTTTACGCTATTTTCAAAAACCTTGTCATCAAGATGTTCAAGTAATTCGCTGGAAAAAACCAAATCGTACGAATGGTCAGGAAGGGGGATTTTATCAGCGCTTGCCTGAATTTTTTGGGTTTCGACAAAACTTAATGCATATTCACTACGGTCAACACCGGTAACATTATAGTTTTGTCCAAGAATATTTGTTATCACCCCATTACCACATCCGATATCTACAATGGTTTGGACGTCTTGTGGGATGAGTTCCATTACTTTTTGAATTTTCTCTTTCAGGACAGATTCTTTTAATGAGGACCAGTCGTATTCTTCGTAGATGGTTTTATTATCCATTGATACGGTTTTGCATTACCATTTTTAAAAGGCAATAATAATGAAAGTTACTCACAGCAAAATAACATTTTTCTATTATAGCAATTTATTTAAACTAAATTTGTAAAGATAAAGGCAAAGCTTTGAAATGAACATAGGAGTAATAGTTGATAACGAATTTTCTAATGACATTAGGGTTTATAACGAATGTTTAATACTCAGTGATGCCGGACATCGGGTCTTCGTTTTATGTTTAAATTTTGGAGAAAAACCGAATAATGAGCGAATCAATACCAATTTAACGGTTTTGAGGATAAGAATTAACAGGAAGGTCAAAAACATCATGTTTGCTCTTTCAAACTCAATTGATTTATATTCATATTGGTGGTCAGATAAAATAGATGCGTTCATTAAAAAGTATCATATCGAATTTCTTCATGTACATGACCTGTATATGGCAAAGGCTGGTTATTTAGCAAAAAAGAGGAATGCCATTCCAATGATTCTTGACCTGCACGAATATTACCCTTATGCAGCGCTAAGTTACCGGTGGATGAATAAATTCCCTTCTAAATATATTATCCGTCCCCGGGTATGGATAAAAAAAGAACGCAGATTTTTACATTACCCTGACACGATTGTTGTTCTTAGTGATCACTTTAAGGCGGAATTAATAAAAAAGTACCATTACTTAAAAGAAGAACAGTTTGTTGTTTTTCCAAACATTCCGAATGTTCCAGAATTGTCGGCTTATCCTGTTGATAAAAACATCATTAATAAAGGAGACTCTTTTATTCTGTTTTATTTTGGAGGTGTTTCCAGGCGGAGAGGGATCTTTCTCGCCATTGATGCCTTGAAAATATTGCTTGATAAAATTCCTCAAATCAGGCTGTTAATTATTGGCCCCGTTGATAAGGCAGAACGAAAAGCATTTGAAACAGCAGTATCAGATGAAAAAGTTAAAAACCATATCATATATTATGCATGGAAAGATATCAGTCTGCTCCCCTCTTATATTCACATCAGTGATGTTTGTTTGAGCCCAATAGAGAAAAACAAGCAACATGAGTCGGGTATTGCAAATAAGGTTTACCAATATATGTTATTTGAAAGACCCGTCTTAGTATCAGATTGTAAACCTCAGGCTGATTTGATAAATAAGGCAGAATGCGGTTTAGTATTTAAGTGGGATTCTGTTGAAGATTTTGCAGAGAAAGTTCTGGAATTATTCCGGAACAAGGAATTGGCCCGTAAGATGGGTATTAACGGCCGTCGGGAGATTCTTGCTCATTACAACTTAAAGACGACGGGAAAAAATTTATTGAAAGCATACCTGTAGCAAAGGCGAAAAACTCTGGAAATCGTAAAACGGTTTATTTGAAAACTTTAGAAAATAAAACATAAACAGGGTCTGAAAAAATTAATTCAGATTTAAAGTGATGCTATGAATCCGTTTTAATGCATCGTTTGATAATTACCACCAAAAACTGTTTTACATTGATACTATTAAATCGGAAGGCAAATCCTTTGCAACCTTCATATTATTATTTCTGTCCTCTAATACAGAGGTTAACATTATTTCCTATTTTTGGAGTACGCTTATAATGACATTCCTTTAATAAATGAAAAAGCCAGGGCCATCAATCAAACTTATCTTTTTGTGCCTTTTTATTTCGCTTGTGTTTCCGTTTTCAGGTGTCTCACAAGATATTCACTTTTCACAATTTTATAATTCGCCCGAAACCTTAAACCCCGCCCTGACCGGGGATATCTCCTATCATGAATTCGATGAAAATTTATACCGTGTCGGAGGAAACTTCAAAAACCAGGGAGCATCCATATCGGCGCCATACAGAACCTATTCCTTTTTCGCCGACGCATCAGTTGGTGCCCGCCGGATGAAAAGGGGTCAAATGGGCTTTGGGTTACTGTTTTACAACGACAAAGCAGGCGACGGCTCTCTCCAGAATTCTTCTGTGATGTTGAGCTTTGCCTATACACAGGGTTTTAACCGGTTCAATACTTTCAGGGCAACTCTCGGTTTTTCGGTCGGCTTTGTCAACCGCACTGTGGATGTCTCAAAATTGGTTTTTGATAACCAGTGGGACGGCGTGATTTTTAATCCTGACCTGTCAAACGGGGAAAATTTTGCCTCCAATTCGGTATTTGCATTCAATTTTAACTTCGGAGGGCTGATTACTTATAAAATCACCCGTTCATTTATACTGAAGGCCGGTGCCAGCCTGAGTCATATCAATAAGCCGCACATTTCGTTTTATGATGCCGATAACAGGATAAACCAAAAACTCATCGTACATGCCAGTGCAAATATTAAAACAGGAGACAACTTATTGATCTATCCCGGCGTCATGTATTCCGTACAGGCCAAAGCAAGTGAACTTGTTCTGGGTTCGAATTTTACTTTAACCAACCGGGATGTGCAATTGATTCTCGGTATTTGGTACCGGTGGAACAGGGATTTTATCCCTCTGGCCGGACTGAAATATCATGGGTATCAGCTTACAATAAGTTATGATGTAAATGCTTCGCCGTTAAGAACGGCTTCCAATTACCAGGGAGGAATTGAGATCAGTCTGATCATGGTTTTCAGAAAAAATTACAAAGGAATACCCTGCAGCGATTTTGAATAAAAATAAATGGAGATAACAAAAAATAATACGAACCTTTCAAAAACAAGAAAATGCTTGTTTTTTGTTTTGATGGCACTCATCGCATTTCCGACAACTGTTTTTGCTGATGATTATTACTGGGTAGGGGGCAGCGGAAACTGGTCCGATATAAACCATTGGGCTACCACATCGGGAGGACCGGTTCTCCATGCACAGGTGCCCACACCGAATGATGATGTGTTTTTTGATGCTAACTCCTTCCCGGGAACCGGACAAACCATAACCATTGATCAGAAAAATGCGGTTTGCCGTAATCTGGATTGGTCGGGCGTTGCCAATAGTCCCCGGTTATACGGCCACGACACAACCAGTATTAGGATATACGGAGACCTGAAGTTCGTATCCGGTATGAATCAAAATTTTAACGGGGAAATTATTTTTGAATCGGTATCCACAGGGAAGGTTATCCGGACTTCCGGGCATCCTTTTCACAATAATGTTTATTTCCGCGGAATTGGAGGCGGCTGGCAGCTTCAGGACGATTTTGTTGCAAATAATAATGTTTACTTTTTACACGGTTCACTCGAAACAAACGGCCACAAATTGTCCTGCAACGATTTCATCTCCACGGAATCCAACAACAGGGCTTTGATCCTGTCAACTTCAACAGTTAACGTTACATCATGGCAGATCAACGGGCAAAACCTTGTCTTGCAGGCCACATCGGCAATGTTTTATATCGGGAGTCTGCTTTCAAACAATGACGGTTCCTTATTGAGATACGGCAATATCAGATTTGTCGGTCCGGCGGGGTCCGTTGTCAATACAGATGTCTATGTTATTTATAACAACATTGACTTTGATTTCGATGGGTCAATATCCGGCGATTGTAAAATAAATACGGTAACAGTAAACGGAAACGGAAGCATTATCGGAAGTGACACGATTAATCAGGTATTATACAACTTTGCGGGAACGGTAACGGGTGGTCATCATGTAATCGGCTCATTTATCGGAGGTGGCCCTTCGGTCATTGAAGGAAACAATGAAATCGGAGTCGCTTTATTTTATAACGGTGGAAAGGTGAGCGGGACAAACCAGGTGGACAGTGCCCGTTTTTTCAATGGAGGTGTGATAGAAGGAGCCAACCAGATCAGAAAGCTAATTATCACCCGGTATGGTCTGATTGAAGGAATCAACAATATCTCGGATGCAACGCTGTTTGGTGACGGGTATTTTTCCGGAAACAATATTTTCGGCACACTTACCTTAAGTCCCGGAAACACATACACCTTTGCGATATTTGATACCCAGACTATTGAAAACAAGCTGACCGTTACCGGCGACTGTTACCAACCCATACGGATGCTCAGTGATACGAACGGGGTGCAGGCCATCATAAAATGTAATGCGCCTGTTGCCGGAAATTATCTCTCACTGCGCGATCTGAAAGCGGAAGGAAATGTGCCGTTTCTCGCTAACAACTCAGTGGACCTGGGAAACAACACAAACTGGAATATTGAGACCACGGCAGGCATTGATCTTTACTGGGTCAACGGAAAAGGCGACTGGGACGACCCCACACACTGGGACATTACATCAGGCGGACCGGGAGGGCATTGTCCGCCAACCGAGATTGACAATGCTTTCTTTGACGGCAACTCTTTTTCCGCTCCCGGACAGGCTGTTACCGTAAATGTTAAAAATGCGGTTTGCCGGGATATGATCTGGAAAAATGTAAACGGGCCTTTATTCCAGGGTGCCGATACCAACAAAGTAAGGATTTACGGATCACTGACCCTGACTCCCCAAATGCAGTGGATGTTTCCCGGCCAGACCTTTTTCGAAGCCACAGAGAAAGGCCAGACTATTACCTGTGCCGGGAATACCTTTTTAAGCAATGTCTGGTTTAACGGGCGGGGCGGCTCCTGGGAACTCCTTGATAAACTGGAAATCAACGGGACAATCTGGTTTCAGCAGGGAGAGGTATATTCACTCGGTAATGACATAACCTGTGCAGACTTTTCATCCACCGATACCACAACGAGGAAATTGTGTCTGAGCACATCCACAGTAACCATGAGAAGAGTGGGATGGAAAGTTTGGAACTTTAATGCTGCAAATCTTGAATTATGTGCCGATTCCTCATTATTGATTTCATTATCGCCCGGAGGCGATATAGTCAGTTTCGGCGGGAAACCGCTTGTTTATAACAATGTTGAATTTTACGGACCATTATCCAGGCTGATTAATGATGTGTATTGCACATATAATCTGGTCACTTACTTTAGCGATTTCGGAGTCGTGAGAGGAAATTGCACAATTGATACGGTAACCTTCTATGGCGTGTTGGGAAATGTGTATGATTCGGACATTATTAAAACTGCTATTTTTTACGGGAAAGCGGGCATTTTAAACGGCGGACAGCATACGGTCGAGATTGCCTATTTTTATGACGACGGGAGGATTCACGGGAAAAACAAGGTGGATACCGCTCTTTTTTACAGAAATGCAATAATTGACGATGAAAACATTATTGACACCTGTATAGTTTACAACAAAGCGATCATTGACGGAAAAAATACGATCAGAACAGAAACACTTCTCGGTGACGGATATTTTTACGGGGAGAATACATTTGATGACCTTACACTATCAAGAAACCGTTCTTATTATCTTGAAAATAACAAAACGCAAACAATAAATGATAATCTGAATATTAACGGAGCATGCACGGGGCCCATTATTATTCAGTCTGATAAAAATCAGATACAGGCAACGATCAATAAAGTAAACGGAGGTGTTGAAGCAAACTATGTCGCCCTTCGGGACATCAAAGGAGTTGGCCCCGGAACCCCTTTCATTGCATATAACTCAGTGGATATGGGAAACAATACCAACTGGACAATCTACACCAGCAATCCGAAAGAGCTTTATTGGGTTGACGGCACCGGGCAGTGGAGCGATTCCCTGCACTGGTCGGGAAGTTCCGGTGGCGCCGGTGGTTATTGTATCCCCTCACCCATTGACAATGTATATTTTGATGAAAACTCATTTCATAGTTTAAACGATACTGTTTTAATTGATATTGGCAATGCCACCTGCCACAATATGAGCTGGGAGGGCGCTGCGTTCCAGCCCGTTTTTGAAAGTTCCGATACCAACTACCTGCGGATTTTCGGTTCGCTGGTTTTTAACCCTGATATGAATATGGATTTATACGGCCCGGTATTTTTTGAATCAACTCATGCTGGAAATTCCATTGCAAGTAAGGGAAGGAAGTTTCTTAACAATATTTATTTCCAGGGTAAAGGAGGGGAGTGGCTGTTCAGGGACAAATTTGTTTGTGACAGCACTATCTATTTCTCCGATGGAATAATAAATACTGACGGGAATTTGGTAAAGTGCATGGCATTTAACTCGGGCTTTACAAACGAAAGAGGATTAATCTTTGATGAATCCACGATAGAGATGACCGGTAGCGGTCTTGAGACATGGTTCATTGACGGGACAAACCTTACAATGTCGGCATCAAACTCTTTGCTTTACTGCACCGGTGACAATGCATTGATAAGAACCGATAACGGCGGGCCTTTTCTTTATCATGATGTGCTGGCAGAAGGTAATCGTGGCCGGATTTACAATAAAGATACCGAAGTGGAATTCAGGAAAGTCCATTTTATGGGTGACGGACAGATTCACGGCGATTGCACGATTGATTCGGTTTTAATCGCTGGATCAGGAGGTGTTTTTAATTCGGATGACATCAACTTTTTGAGTGTGAATGGAAATATGGGTATTGTCAATGGAACTCATCACATAAATATTGCCCGTTTTCTGTACAATTCTGAAATTTCCGGAGATAATGTTTTCGATTCAGTAACCACAAAACAATCCTGTATCTTTTCGGGAAACAA
>JAADID010000258.1 GCA_013151505.1 Chlorobiota bacterium
ATCATCATCTGCAGCCCCAGGTCAAAGCCGTGATCCAGGATTTGTTTGGCCGTTTCTGTTGTCTGTTTTGCCGTATGCCCGCGAAATGATCTTTTCAGCACCTCTTCATCAAAAGACTGGGCCCCCAGTTCAATGGTGCTTACATTCATTGCTTTCAGCAATTTCAATACCCCTGAATTGATATAGTCCGGACGGGTAGATAGACGAATACCCTGAATATCTCCTTTCTCAAAATACGGTTGAACCAGTTCCAGGTAATGCTGCTGTTGCTGAATCAGAATACCCGTGAAACTACCTCCGAAAAAGCCGATCTCTACTTTCCTTTCTTTTTCTTTAAAAGTCTGTAGATGGCTCTCAATTGTCTGTATTATCTCATCATCATCAGGTACAAGCTGTTTTCCCGTGATCTTGCGCTGATTGCAAAACACACACTGAAAAGGGCAGGCCAGCTCGGGTATGAAAACCGGGATGGTATAGTGTTTTATGTCACTTGTTTTTTGCATAACCCAATCAATCAACAGAAATGCCCGAATTTACGGCAATCCGAAATACCAGATATTAAAAAATTACGTTTCATACCCATAAAGAGATTTTCAAAGAGGAATTACATTTTTTTAAATAGCTTTGTAATCTTTAAAAAAACGCCGGTTTTATCGGCAATTGAATTATAAAACAGAATTTTAACACAATAAAGATGAAACACATGCCACAAAACCTTTCACGGATTGTTATGACCATGCTTGTGATCATTATAGCGCTTGGTGGCGCCACAAGCTGTAAAAGCAAGAAAAAGTTGGCTGCCGAGCAGGCAGCAGCGGCCTACGCAGCCAAAGTTGACCAGGCCAAAAAAGACCTGAATGCCATCATCAACGGTACAACGGGCTGGCCGCTGGATCAACAACGCCAGCGGGTTAAAAATATCAAAGCGGAAAATTTTGATGATCCCGAAATCCGGAAACTGATCACTCTGGCCGAAAAAGAAATTGATCTGCAACAGGCCGAACTGGACAGGAAGGCTGAAGAAGAAAGGCTGCGAAAAGAAGAAGAAGCCAAAAAACGGGCGGCACAATCGGAATATGCAGTGCTTAACAACCAATTCAAGGCCATTGCCACCGCACCTGGCTTTGACGAAGCCAACCAGCAGATTGACCTGACCTTACAGCAGTTTGCAAGCCCTGATGTACCGGTGCTGATCATCATCAGCCAGGTCAACGGCGAAAATGATTATGATAAGCCCACAACGGCAAAACGGTTCCTCCAGTTACTGAAAGACACCAAAAAATACAATTACAAGGTGGAAACGGTAAAACGGGACAGTCTGGGTAAAATAACTGAAATCGAATTTCTTAAAATCTGGTAAATCATGAAAAAAATAACTTATTTATTAATAATGATCCTGGGATTCGGTAGTATCACTGTTGCTGCCCAGGATAATATTAGCCCCGAACGTAAGCAGGCCATTGACAGTCTGGCGCTTGAGAAAGTACGTGACCTGAGTAAATACATCAGCCTCATCGGTGACAAATCCACTCCCTGGAGCGAAGCCAACCGCGTGATTGACCGTGCCGAAGAATTGTTCATGCAGGGCAGCGAAATCGGTGTTTCCTCGCTTACCCGTAAGGAAATCAACTATTACGGCATACGCGAATATTTTGAACGGCTGATGCGCCTCAACTACAGCAAGGTGGAGATCACCTGGTATAATATTGAATATGTGAGCGACCTGCAAAGACAACCCGACGGAACTTATGTGGGCGTGATCACAATTTTCCAGAAGTTCAAAGGGTACGATAAGGAAGGTAAGCTGGTTTACCAGGATACGACCAAAAAAGACATCACCGTTTACGTCAAGCGCAAGCAAACCCAGATCGGCGGGCGCCTCATCGGTTTCTGGGATGTGCTGCTGGGCGATATCCGCGTGAAAGAAACGACGATATAGCTTTTTTAAACCGGTTTAAGCGTCCTCGCTTAAACCTTGATTTCTGCCATTGGTGAGGACACCAATGACGGGTTAAAAAAATGTAAATTTATTCTATTGCCGGTGGGGACACCGGCAATTTTTTTATCATTTTTAAAAAACGCCAGCAATGAAGCTTAAATCCATTTGTGATTTATAATTCCCATCCTCAGACCGGATAGACAAATAGCTAACCAAAATGTAAGTTACAAATTTGTAACTTACAAAAATGTTATATATATTTTTAAAAGCGGTAATTGACGGTGTAAAGATGTTAAGTTCAAAAAGCACCATTGAAAAATATCACCTCGGCACATCGGCTAATGTACTGCGGATAAAGAAAGCCTTATTTGAGAAAGAAATTATTGACGACCAGGGGGGGAACATTGAAATATTAGACCCGATCTTTGAAATCTGGCTGAGAAAATATTTTTTCATCAGTTTATAGAATTATTTCTAAAATAAACTTCAGGATACTTATTCCGGTCAAATCCCGTTTTCAGGAATAAACTAATTTTGCCAATCTTAAAATCAACCATGAAGATATCACATTTTTTTATAGCGCTCCTGTCGTTACTTATTACGGGAATGACCCTGAACGCCCAGTCGGGATCGCTGAATGGTTTTTCCGAAGACGAAACCGTGCTTTACACCATGAACAAGCAGGTGGGACAGTTTATCAAACGGTTCAACATGGAAGAAGATCAGTTTGGTAAAACATTGCCGGTCAATGACAAAAGGTACAGAAACAACAATGCGCGCCAAGCTGCTACCGGAAATGTTTGACAAATACAACCCGCGGACATCCGGAAAACTCAAACAGTTTTTTATCGAGGATGTGACCAGCAAAGACAGTGCAATTTATCTTAATTTTCTCGACAAGGACTGGTTTGCCGAAGTATCAACAACCTTTTATGCAAACGGGGCCGAAGTGAACATCATTCTGTACCTGACGCTGGAAAAGGAAAACCTCGGTTCGAAATGGATCATCAGCAACGTGTGGTACAGCTACTTTCCCAGCCTGTTTCCCAAAATTGACTCGGCGGAACATGCCAAATATTTCCTGCATCCCCAGAGCCACGAACTGGATTTTATGAACCTGCATAAAGCGCTGACCCGGCCCGATCGAATCCAGTACTATGCATCCGATCACTACCGCCCCGATTTCCTGACCCTTTTCTTTTACCAGATGAAAACAGGCGACCTGAAATTCAAACAGATAAACGATGTGAAATTTCATTTCTTCCAGATACCACACTGGTATTTTGAAATTTCCTATTTCAACCGCAACGACACCAACTCGGGCTGGCTGATTTCAAATTTGCAATACATTAGCGAAAAGGATAAAGAAAAACTCATCAAAACATACACAATATGTTCCGCAGAAAATTAGCATTCATTTTATTGGTGGTTACTATTTTCGGGGGGCAGGGAATTTTTGCCCAGGAAACCAAACAACTGACACCGGAAGAAATACAGGATTATACAGACCAGTGCAAAAATATGATCAAATACCTGGAAGGGACCTTTAACTTTTTGGGAGACTCCACACAGGTTCCGGCCGAAAAAGAGATCATCATCAACAACAGTTATCTCAAGATTTTTCAAAGTGACGAAACACAGATCGAAGACGACCTCGATCCCAACCGCGACATATCCATCATGAAGGATGTGCAGGCTTACATGAAGGACATTGTTTTCTTTTTTAAAAATGTTTCTTTCGATTTTCAGGTAAATGATGTAACTCCGCTGGTTGGCGAAAACGGTGCGATCGTTTTTAAAGTCACGATGAACCGTAACCTGAAAGGCATTACCATCAACAACGATACGCTGGACAATAACCTGACGCGTTATGTTGAGATCAACCTCGACCCGGTTCAAAACGACCTGAAAATAGCCAGTATCTACACAACGAAACCCAGTCAGCGCGAAGAGATGAGATACTGGTGGGAACACATGGCCGAAAGCTGGAAGATGTTTTTCAGCGATTCGACAACCATTGTTTATGATACGCTTCCCTTTTATAAGATCAATGCTTTCACTGACAGCGCTTTATTGTTGAACAGGTGGCAGCCCGATTTGCGGATTGACACCATGCTGATTTTTGAAGGCGACACGGTTTATCCCTCCAGGGTGCCCGATTCGTTGCGGCAATTCAGTACCATCGTCATTGATACGACAATCCATTACCTGCTGGTTACCGACACCATTCCTGTAAACGTGGACACAATTTATCAGATACTCGAACGATTCAAAGCGCTGAAAACCCTGAATATTTCTGGAAACATGTCGTTGGTCAACCTGGATCCGGTAAGAGAACTGACAGACCTTGTAGAGATTGACCTGTCCAACACCCTGATCAATGATCTTTCGCCCCTGACAAACCTCAATAAATTAAATACTATCAACTTTTCTTCCTCAAAAGTCACTTCACTTGAACCTTTACGTTATGCTTCAAATCTGAAAGAGCTGAATTGCTCAAATACAGGCATTAAAGACATCAGTACAATTGAAGGACTGAAAAACCTGAATATCCTTGATTTGAGCCACACCGCCGTAGCTGATATTCAACCTCTGGCCAATCTGAATGGATTGAGCCGCCTCGATCTTTCTTTTACACAGGTAACCGATCTTTCTCCTCTTTCGGGATTACCGGCATTTACCGACCTGAACATCGCCGGAACGCCCGTTACCGACCTGGGGCCGCTTTCCGACATATCCACTTTGCATAACCTGAATATCGACAACACCACACTCACAGACGTCAGCCCGCTGGATTCGCTGCAAAATCTGCATATCCTGCAAGCCAACAACAGCAAACTAAATGATATTACTTCACTTTCAGGTTTGCTTTCACTCAAATATATCTATTGTGATAACTCAGGTATTGACGAGGAAAAAGCAACCCGCTTTATGGAAGAAAATCCACAAATCCTGGTTGTTTACAATACCGATAAACTGGTCCAATGGTGGGAAGACCTTCCGGCTGTTTTCAAAGACCTCATCAAAGAACGACTGAAAACAGGTGACAGCATCACCACTGAAGAGTTGCACAGGAT
>JAADID010000137.1:0-1597 GCA_013151505.1 Chlorobiota bacterium
AAGGCGAGAAAGACGTAGAAACTTTATCCCGACAAATCTCAGCAACTTTTGCAAATACATCCCGCCACCTTCAGGTATTAAAAAGTGCGAGACTTGTTGAAAGTCGCAAAGAAGGTGTAAGAATATATTATAAACTTTCCGATGAAAAAGTTTTCAATTGCTGGAAAGGTTTGCAGTCGTTAGCTAAAAGTAGGGTGGCTGAAATAAGAGAAGTGGTAAGAGATTTTTTGGACGAAAGAAATGCAATGAATGCAATTAGTAGAGAAGAATTATGGTCTCGGATTCAATCTAATGATGTAATAGTACTTGATGTAAGACCTGAAGAAGAATTTAGCAGCGGACATATTCCCGGTGCCATTTCAATACCGTTATCTCAACTAAGAGAACGCTTAAATGAAATTCCCCAAGATCGTGAAGTTGTTGCCTATTGCCGTGGACCATATTGTGTTTTATCCCCGGAAGCAATTAAAATACTTAATGATGAAGGATATGCTGCATCACGTTTAGAGGAAGGATTGCCTGAGTGGAAAGAAGCAGGGTTTTTGGTAGAAAAAAATTAAAGCTTATTTAAAGGAGGAAATGAATGACGCTTAAACAACTTACATACTTTTCAATAAATCACCCTAAACTTGTTATAATACTAACTTTAATCATTACCGGTCTGTTTCTTTTCCAATTCCCTAAGGCACACATAGACACTGATCCGGAGAATATGCTGGAAACCAATCAACCCGATCGCGTTTTCTATGATCAAATCAAAAAAGATTTCGGTATCCGAGACATGATTGTGTTGGGCATAACAGATAAAAACGGAATCTTCCAGCCGCAGACCTTGGGCAAGATTGCTCGTATCACCGGTGAAATCCTGAAAATCAAAGGCGTAATAGTTAAAGATGTCATTAGCTTCACAACTACAGATAATGTAACATCAGAGGGAGGTCTTCTAAAAGTTCGCCGCATTATGGAAACAGTACCGCAGACAAACAAAGAAGTTGAAGCAATAAAAACAAGTGTTTATAATAATCCTCTATTTGTTGAGAAAATAATTTCAAAAAAAGGTAATGCCGTTGCACTGTATATTCCCATACAGCAGAAAAATATGAGTTACCGTATTTCAAAGAAGATTGAACAAATAGCGCAAAAAGAGTTGGGCAAATCTCAAAAATATTATATTGCCGGGTTGCCTGTAGCGGAAGATACTTTCGGCTTTGAGATGTTTATTCAAATGGGCATATTAGCTCCGCTTATTGGGTTGGTAATTTTTCTGTTGCTGTTCTACTTGTTCCGTAAAATTTCATTAATAATTTCCCCGATGATTGTGGCTATGTTTAGTGTGGTTTGGGGTATGGGTGCACTGATCGGTTTGGGCAATACAGTACACATCATGAGTTCAATGATACCGATTTTTCTAATGCCTATAGCTGTGTTGGATTCCGTACATATATTAAGTGAATTTTATGACCGTTACCCGGCTTTGCAGGATCGCAAAAAAACTATGCTGGCTGTAACCGATGAACTATTTACACCGATGCTCTACACTTCACTAACTACTGCCGTTGGGTTTTCATCCCTGGCTTTGGCAGATATACCTCCGGTT
>JAADID010000137.1:1603-5346 GCA_013151505.1 Chlorobiota bacterium
TTTCGGTATTTTTGTTGCTGTTGGTGTTATAGCAGCATGGTTGTTGACGGTTACGTTTATCCCTGCATCAATAATGCTGATACGTGAAGAAAAATTGAAAGCTAAAATTTCAAAGAGTGTTAAAAAACCATCCTTCTTAAAAAGGATATTGCCTGGTATAGGACAATTTGCTTTTACAAAAAGTCGTGTAATTTTATTAGGCTCAATATTTCTTTTGGCTATTGGAATATGGGGTCTAACCAAGATTGTTGTGAACGACAACCCTGTGAATTGGTTTAACAAGAACAGTAAGATTCGTGTTGCAGACCGGGTGATGAACCAACTATTCGGTGGTACTTATATGGCATATTTAACTTTAGAAGGAAAGAATCCCGATGATGTTAAACGCCCTGAAGTGATGACCTATATCAGTAACCTGCAAGGATTTCTTGAAAAAAAAGATGTTGTAGGTAAGACTTCTTCGGTTGCAGATATTGTAAAACGGATTGGAAATGTTCTTAAAGGAAACACAACCGGGCGGGGTGTAATTCCGCAAAGACAGGATGAAATCGCTCAGTACTTATTTCTTTTTCAGATGTCAGGTAATCCTAATGATCTCGATAATTTCGTAAATAACAATTATCAGAAAGCAAACATCTGGGTACAAATGAAACGCGGAGACAACAGGGATATGGAACAGATTGAAAAAGATGTTAAGCAGTTTACGAAAAACAATGATGTACCTCAGGGTATTAAAATCCGCTGGTCAGGGCTAACCTACATAAACAAAGTCTGGCAGAATTTGATGGTGAAAGGCATGTTGGAAGCTGTGTTAGGTGGGTTTGCTGCAGTATTCATTTTAATGCTCCTTTTATTCCGTTCCCCTGGCTTAGCCTTTATCTCTATGATGCCCCTGACCTTTGCAATTGTTCTATCATACGGTTTAGTAGGGTTTGTAGGGAAAGATTATGACATGCCTATAGCAGTAGTTTCATCGTTAGCCCTGGGGTTGTCCATAGATTTTGCCATTCACTTTATCCTGAGATTTCAACAAAAGTATAAAGAGAACGGAGATTTGGAAGCCACAAATAATTATATTTTTCAAGGACCGGCTCGGGCTATTTCCCGTAATGCATTTGTTATTATTCTCGGTTGTTTTCTACCCTTAGTGTTTGCTACACTGGGTCCATACGTAACCGTCGGTGTTTTCTTTGCACTACTGATGGCTTTTAGTACATTAACTACATTGCTTCTTCTGCCGGGTCTGATGCGAATAATTGGATTTCGTTTTATTAAAAGATCGAATAACAAAAGGGAAACTTTATGAAAATAAAAAATTATATCCTGTACCCAATAACCCTCTTAATGTTTTGGAATTTTGGATTAGGAATGGCTCAGGAAAAATTATCCGGAAAGGAAATCATAACTAAATCTCAACAAGCATTTTACTATGCCGGTAAAGATATGCAAGCTAAAGTTTTGATGAAGCTAATTAGCAAAAACGGTGGGGAGCGCATACGCGAGTTAACAATGCTGCGGTTAAATATGAAAGACAGCAGGGACCAAAAATACTATATGTATTTTCACCGTCCGGCTGACGTTCGCGGTCTGACCTTTATGGTCTGGAAATATACCGGCAGAGACGATGACCGCTGGTTGTACATCCCGGCAATAAAACTGGTAAAACGCATCGCCGCTGATGATAAGAACTCCAGCTTTGTTGGCTCGGATTTCAGTTACGAGGATGTTTCCGGGCGCGACTTATCAGATGACATATATACGCTGAAAAAAGAAGAGAAGATAAACGGTAGAGATGCCTTTGTTGTAGAAAGTGTACCGAAGCAAGCGTCGAGCGCTTACTTTAGCCGTAAGGTTTCTTGGATTGATAAAGAAACATTCCTACCATTGAAGGAAGAGTATTACGACAAACGAGGTGAATTATATAAAACATTTACAGCCGATAAGATCGAGAATATTAAGGACATCCCGACAATTATAGAACGCACTATGTTAAATACTCAAAACGGACATCGTACCGAAGTGAGTTTTAATGAAGTAAAATACAATGTTGGATTAAGAGATAACATTTTTTCCGAGCGTTATCTTCGCAATGCCCCGAGGAAGTGGATTAGATGAATTTGTATCTGAAGCTTATTCTATTTTTATCTTTAACTTTTTTGAGCAGCAGACTTCAAGCACAGGGTTTCTCTCTTCATGGTTTCTCCCAGATTAATTATTCGGTACGTGTTGCCAATACCGATGGACTGACCAACAAATTCGGGCAACCTTTACCTGATTACATTCTGGGTGATGAACGTTTGCAGCTCGAAATAACCCGCTATGGTTCCACCGTCGGTATGTTAACAAAAGTCGATTTATATTATGATGCTCTTGCTCAACGTGCCGGTTTAGATATCCGGGAAGCCTATGTGGATTTAGATTTGAAAAATTTCAATATCCGTGCGGGTCGTCAAATCATCACGTGGGGCGTTGGCGATTTAGTTTTTATCAACGATGTATTCCCCAAAAATTGGGTTGCCTTTCTTTCGGGAAGACCATTGGAATATCTTAAATTCGGCTCCGATGCACTTAATGTAAATTACTATGGGGGATTTATCTCGGCGCAGGTTATTGCCATTCCTTTTTACCAGCCGGACATTCTGCCTATGGGTGAGCGTCTAATGGTTTATAATCCTTTTCCTTCCACAGCAAAGCAAACCGAACGCCTGCCGGAAAATAGTTTAAAGAATACTCAATTAGCATTGCGGCTGTATCGCAATCTTGGTAATTACGATGTTTCACTTTATGCCTATCGCGGTTTCTATCCCAGTCCCCCGGGGATGAACTTTGATAAAAATTCCGGCGTGGTAAAGATTTTTCACCCCCGGCTTAATGTTTATGGTGCCAGCTTGCAAGGTGCGTTCCTAACCGGCGTGCTCAGTTTGGAAGGCGGTTATTACGATTCAAGGGATGACATAGATGGAACAAATCCCGCAATTGAAAATTCACAGATCCGTTTTCTCGTTGGCTATCAGCAGGCATTCGGTGAGAATTTCACCCTCGGTTTGCAATACTACGGTGAGCAGATTCAAAAGTATTCGCAGTACATTAAATCTTTACCTCCGGGTTTCCCGCAACGTAAAGAATTGCGGCATACTTTAAGTTTGCGGTTGACACAATTTCTCAATTATCAAACCTTGCGGCTTTCTTTTTTCACATTCTACAGTCCCAATGATAAAGACTACTACATAAATCCCGAAATACGCTATGAGTTGGAAGATGGTATATGGGTTTCCACAGGAGGTATTATTGTGGGTGGAAAGAAGAACTATACTTTCTTTGGTCAATTTAACAAAAATGACAATTTATATTTGGTGTTGCGTTATGAATTTTAGTAAAAGAGAAAAATAAACGATGATGAATGGAATAAGGTGGTACGACACTATTTAAAGCTGACAAAAATACCCGATGAATTGAAAAAACATTTACTGATGCGGGCAAGTTAGTAAGAGTTATAAAATTAAAATCTACGAAACTGAATTATGATTTTGGCGAGGTTTTTTGGAACGGACACGACCAGGACGGAGACCTGCTTGCCAACGGAACATATCTTTACAAAGTTATTTTATACAGTGGAAATACAACAAAAAGCGTAATTCAAAAATTGGCGATAGTTAGGTAACCTTATCTAATTTGGTGTTTGCAATATAATTATCTACCGATAGGTAGATTCAAAAAGGGGTTAAGAGGTGAATAATTATCAA
>JAADID010000155.1 GCA_013151505.1 Chlorobiota bacterium
CCCCCCATGATCTCAAGTCCCTGCACAGGATAGTTGTAAAATCGTTCGTAATTCCAGTTCAACAGGTTGGTTCCGTTCAGGAAAACGGATAAATCTTTGGTAATGTAATAGGTAACCCCCAGGTTGATATCAAAAAAGCCTTCCAGCAGGATTCCCTGCGACGGGTATGGCGTTTTGATCAGCGCATACCGTTTCCCGTAACTGAAAAGCTCTGTCCAGACGAATACTTTTTTGGCGATCAGATAAGATCCGCCGAAAGTTATTATGGAAAGGGGTTTGTGCCACGGTTGTGCAAGGGTGTCGAGAGAATAAATGTTGTATTCACCCGAAAGCCAGAGTTTCAGGTTGTCTTTCAGCGTATAGGAGAGCTCACCCGAGACCGTGAAAAGCGACCCGTCATCAAATTCTACCGTAAATTTATTATACGGCCCTGCTCCGAAAAAATCACCGGTGTTGACAAAGAAGGCCATGTTTTTGAATTTCAGCCATCCTGCTTTCAGGTTGAAACCAAACGAACGGGCGATGTTGCCCCTGAAGCCTCCGTAAACATCAAATTGGTTGTTCTGCCACGAAACAGGGACTACCGAAATGACCCAGGGATTTTCGGTGCTCATTTTCAGGAATGAGTTTTTTACCGGTTCACCGTCAACGCCGGCATACAGGGTCAGCGCTTCTTTTATCAGTGTAACATTTACATCCAGGATGGGATAAAAATAAAAATGTCCCTTGTCCCAGTTCAGGTAAGTGAAATTCAACCCGGCTTTGAAACTGATGATCCCGTATCTGGCTTTAAAATAAGGAATAAAAGTCGCCAGCATATTGTTCAGCCGGTTTAATGTATCTTTATTGATGCTGTAGTTTATAACGCCTTCCGCACCGAGGTGCTGATAGTCGAGCTTGCGGGTCACCTTAAAAGCTTTTGCCAGGTCATAATCAAGATTTACATCCGTTTCGGTGGTTTGGTACTTATCGAAATAATAATAGGATGAAAGGTTTATGTCGTATTCAAACTTATCTGCTTTCTTGTTGTTACTCCTGAATCCCACATTCCCTTTGATAAGATTGAACATTTGTTTCAGCTTGTCTTTATTCACAAAAGGATATGTGTCCGGATTGAAGCCGTAATAACGGTTGGTGTTCATTTCATATTTTGCCCCCAATGATATGATGGTTTTTCCCGAGGTTTTATCATAACCGACGGCTGCCAGTGTATTTGAAAACGGGCTGGGTGAATAGTCGGGAATGTTTTTATAGGAAGATATATGGAACAGCCGGATATTGAGGTTGTGATTTCCTTTTTTGCTGCTTCCGTGAACAAAATCCACCATCGGTGTTAACCAGCTTCCGATACCGGCTTTCAGGTAGTTATTATAAACCGTTTCTTTACGGTTCACCCTCACGGCAGCCGGTTTAAGGGGTTTGAGTGTGATCCGTGTCGGTTGCCGGATATCGAGCGATTGAAATTCAAACTGCCCGGTTTGAAAATTAAACTCCGGCAAAGTGGGCTTGGTGTTGATCTTATAGGCCTGATTGATGGAAGGGTCGTAAGTACCCACGATGGTTACCTGCTCGTTGTGGTCTCCCTGTCCGAACGAAACAGCCGGCATGACCAACAGGACGGCAAACAGAAGAATAACTTTTACCCGTGTATCCATTATTATGAACTTATTTATCGTTTTCATTATTTTCAGGTTTTTGGCTCTTAATTGCCGGAATCATCCGCATTATTGGTCCGGTTAATTTTATCCAGCTTTTGACGTGCAATTTTTTTCAGGTCTTCGCCGGGGTAATTGTCAATGACACTTTGCAGGGTCTGGTCTGCCTGGAAATTATTTCCGCGTGCGACATATATATCAGCCAACAGGATAAACCCTTTGGCTATCCAGTAATCGTATTCGGCATATTGTTCGGGAAGCTGGTAGATCAACTTCTCGGCTTCATCCAGCTTGTTATTGTTAAAATCAATTTCCGCCATCATATATTTGGCTTCAGCGCCCTGTTCCCCTGTTGTCAGCTTATCCGTTATTTCAAATTCCCGATAAGCTTTATTTTCATTGCCTTGTTGCATTGCGGCTTTGGCAAGAATATAATGGGCGTAGATCTTTTGCTCTTCCGTCAGGTTTGCCGTTTGCAGCAGCCGCTGTGCAAAGTTATCTGCATTTGACAGGTCGCTAAGCAGGTAGGCGCTTCGCATGGCGCCGTCATTGGCTTCAAGCAGCATGCCCGGATTGTCCGTTTTGGCGCTCAACGCCGAATAATAATCATAGGATTTTGAAAAATCTTTTTTATCGTACATATACCGTGCAGCGTTTAACAATGCTTTTTCGGTATAAGGATTGTCCGGAAATTCGATGATCTTTTCATAATAAACCATGGCTGAATTTTTGTCGCCCTGCTTTTCAAAACATTCGGAGAGATAATGATATGATTTGAGGACAAAACCTCCCTGCGGATATTTGCGAATATAGTTTTCCAACGCCGGAATGGCCTGACGGCAATTGTTGTCCATGTAAAAATTCTCGCCAGTTACAAAGGTCAGCGAATCCTGTTCGCCGGTGGAAACCTGCACAAAGTCAAGGCTGCGGGCATAGGCAAAATATTCATCCACCTTCCCCATATCCATATAGATGTTTTGCAGCGTGCGCAATGCCTCTTTGGCTTCCAGCGATGCCGGATATTTGTCAATAACTTTCTTCAGGGTTTGGATGGCCCGGTCGTTCTGGTTGTTATTGTAATACACAAATCCCATCTTCAGCAGGGCTTTTTTGGCCAGGCTGCTGTTTGGCTTTTCCCTGACAAGCTTATCAAAATAAACAATGGCACTACGCTGATCATTGAGTATCAGGCTTGTGGAAGCGATTTCAAACAGTGCATCATCATACAAAGCGGAAGATTTATAGCGCTGGGTCATTGTTTTCAGCGTGCTGACTTTTTTCCGGAAGTCCCCTTCGGCGCCATAGCAGGACGCTTTCTGATAAAAGGCATAATCGGTATTGCCATGATTGTTGTTGATCACACGGTTGTACCATTTCATGGCCTGCGTATAATTTTTTGAGATAAAATAGCTGTCGGCCAGTCTTAAACTCGCATCATTAACGAGGTTTGCAGGGGGATTGGATGACCTTAAAAACCGTGTGAAATAATCTGTGGCCCGGCTGTATTGCTTCAGGTTAAAGGCAGTGTAAGCATAACTGTACAAAGCTGTGGTGTAAAGCCCGGTATTCTGTGCAGCCGGTAATTTTAAAAAGCGGGCAAACATTCCCTGGGCATCGCGGTATTGTTTTTTATGATAAAAGGCATCAGCCATCCAGTAAATGCTGTTGGCCTCCAGCGTTTTATCGGGAGTATATTTTAACGACTTCTGAAAATAGCCGATCGCATCCGTATAAGCCGATCGGTTGAAATATTCGGTGGCCTGACTGTAGGCCAGTTTCTGATATATTTCTTTTAATTTTCGATTCGGATTTCCGGTCTTTTCGATAGATTCCAGTGCTTCACCGTAATTTTTCGATGTGACATACAACCGGGCAAGCAGGTCATAAGCTTCATCAATCCTGGGGATGTCCGGATTCTCCGAAATAAAGTCCTGAACTACCTTTACCGGATCATTGTACGGGTCGCCTCCCAGTTCCAGTGTGACTTTAACGTAATTATACAATGCATCGGTTGCCAGTTTTTTATCGTTGCCCTGTTGGTATGCTTTCAGAAAAGCGCTTTGGGCAAATTTCGGTTCTTCCGTTTTCAGGTAACAGAACCCGAGATAATACCAGGCGTTTTGTGCAAATTTTTCATCTTTTTTGCTCGCCCGCTGGAAGTTGGTAATGGCGGCTTTGTATTTTTCCCCGTAAAATTTAGATATGCCTATCCGGTATTGTTCTTCCGGGCCGGGCGTTTTTCCAATGGTATTCTCATAAATGGTAAAATATTCCAGCGCTCTGGTATAATCATCGAGGTTATAATAGGCATTGGCAATTAATCCGGCAAGGGCAGCCTTGGTTTTCCTGTCTGCATTTTTCATCAACGCCGTCCCCTCATCAATAACCTTTTGGTTTTCCCCCAGTTCATAGTAGATCTGCACAATATACATTGCCACATATTTTCCGTATCTGCGACTACCGGTCAGGGCGTTGAATTCCTGCAAGGCCTTTTCGTATGCTCCGTTTTTATAATGGATATAGGCCAGGTAATAGGTTGCAGGCTGTGTATAACTGTTTTTGGTTCCGGTCACTCTGGAAAATGAAGCTTCAGCCGCATCCAACTGCCCTGCCTGTAACTCACAATATCCTTTTTTATAATAATATTCTGTCTGTTGTTCTTTGGTTAATTGTTTGGGCGATACCTCTTTAAATGCTTTCAGTGCATCTTTGTATTTCCTTTTTTGAAAATACAATTTCCCCAGTTCAAACCTGATAGCAGGCATCCGGCCGCTTTCGGGATAAGTTGCTTCAAAATCCCTGGCTTTTTTAAAAGCATCTTTGCTGCCCAGCTTTACGGCACATTCCACCTGGTAGTATTCCGCATTTTCGTAAAATGCATTGGCCGGGTCATTGACTTCCTCTTTGAATTTTTCAAACATTTTTTGTGCCGAAGCATAATTTTTTTGTTCAAAAAGGGATACGGCTTCATTATAGGTTCGTTGGGGTGGCCGGTAGATCAAAGATTCCTGTGAGAATGAAGCTGTTGCTGCCAATATAAACAGGAAGAAAAGGGGAATAATTATGTTTGTTTTTTTCATGTTGCTTCGGAAAAAATTTGACGGATAAAAGTATAAGTACATTCTCGGACGGTTGTGGTTTGATTCAAATTTTATTAACAAATCAACTGTTTATGTAACGACAAAAACGGGAGAATAATATAAGGGCGGAAAAAATAAATAAAAAAAGCCGTGCAGGCCTGTAAGCGGGATTCTGTTCCCGTGTGTACGGGATTCTATCATTTCTCTGGGCCATACATCACTGTATGGCTCTAGCGTCCTACCCGCCGGCATCGGGCGAGCAACCCTTATCCCGTTTCTAACGAGCGCACCGGCATATTTGGACTTGCAACCCATAAGGTTTACCCCGATGCTGTGTCACCACAACATCGCGTGGGCTCTTACCCCACGTTTTCACCCTTGCCTGCCGAAGCTTCAGCGAAGGCAGGTTTGCCTAATCCAAAGCTCCGACATAGGCGGTTATTTTCTGTGGCACTTGCTGTCCTCCCGTTTCAAACGAGAGTCCTTCCTGTTAGGAAGTATGGCGCTCTGTGTTGTCCCGACTTTCCTCCCCGCATAACGCGGGACGATAGAACAGCCTGCACGGCTTTTTGCAAAAGTAATAAATTATCAGGGATACCGGGTAAAACTGTTGATGAACAACAAGTTTGATGCCAGTTTAAATCTTTGGTTTCTGGAGTCCCAGAATGGGTTTTCTTTTGACGGGAACGATGTAATTTTTCCGTAAAGGGTATTTTTTTTGAGAAACCGGGTCAATGTGGGATGCAGAAGCCCGTCGCATACTGCTCTTGTGGCCATAAGTGCTTTGCGAACAGGCCGAAAACAAAGCGGCCGATAAAACGATTAAAATGATTGTAACCGGTCTTTTAAAACTTTCCATAATCTGTTTTCTTTTTTGCATTAAAAAAGAGGGCATAAAGATATTAAATATTGTAGAATATCAAATCTAAAATTTTGATTCTTTAAATAACCGGTTATTTCTTTATTACTATTACGGTTGTTTCACAGTCTTTAATGCTAAAATCCTTTTCCTTGTCAGGATTTTGTTCGCCATACACGAACCTGAAGTTCCCTTCTTCAAGGCCAAACCAGATATTGTCATTGCCGGCCATAGAACCTTCAAAAACAACCGTATTTTTTTTTCTGATCTCAAAGGAATAAGAAATACCCGAAGTATTCTGAATATTGACATCACCCTGGCAGTCACAGTCGCACGATTTGCAACCGCTATAAGTAATGAGGAGGAGTAAAATAGTAGTTAAAATAAAAGTCTTCATAAGAATAATTATTTTTCAGTGCGTATTTTTACTCAAAATTAATAATTTTTCTTTCAGGAAAATACCTGTGTGTTAAAGCATTACTTTTGCACGGATTTTATAATTATGGAACAAAACGAAAACAGCCAGTCTTTTATGGCCAAAACTTTTGCCGGCCTCGAAGAAATACTGGCAGAAGAACTAAAAAATATAGGTGCCGGAAATGTCCGGGTTATTAACAGGGGAGTCAGCTTTACGGGTGATACGGAATTGATGTACAAGGCCAATTACCTTTGTCATACCGCCCTGCGTATATTGAAACCCGTTGCGGCCTTTAAGGCCGACGACGACGAACAGCTTTATGCCGAAGCCATGAAGATCCACTGGCCCGATATTTTCAGGATTGACCAGACCTTTACGGTCAACGGCAATGTTTTCCACTCGAAACTTACCCATTCGCAGTATGTGGCACTGAGAACGAAAGATGCCATTGTGGATCAGTTCAGAGAAGTGACGGGAAAACGTCCCTGGGTGGGGAAGACCGATGCCGATATCTATATTGATGTGCACATCAGCCATGATATGTGTACTATTTCGCTGGACAGTTCCGGCGAATCGCTGCATAAGAGAGGTTACCGCATTGCCGCCGATAAAGCTCCGATCAATGAAGTACTTGCAGCAGGTATGATCAAGCTGACAGGATGGAAAGGCGAAAAGGACTTTTATGACCCGATGTGTGGTTCCGGTACCATTCCCATGGAAGCAGCCATGCAGGTACAGCATATCCCGGCAGGATATTACCGGAAGCAATTTGCTTTTATGAACTGGGCTGATTATGATAGTGAATTATGGGAAAAGGTTAAAAATGAGGCTGACCTGGCTATAGAGGAAGCGGATTGCAGCATTTTTGCCTCCGACCGTTCGGCAAAGGCCATCGGCATCGCCAAAAGAAACCTGCGAAATGCAGGATTGCATAAAGACATTGCAGTGAAAGTCGCCTATTTTGACAGTCTTAAACCCAAAGATAAAAAAGGAATCCTGGTTTTTAACCCGCCTTACGGAAAAAGGATGGAAGAAAGAGGGGAGATCGTCCGTTTGTATAAAGGTATAGGCGATGTGCTGAAAAATAACTTTATCGGATTTGAAGCCTGGATCATTACCTCCAACTACGAGGCAGCCAAATTTATCGGGTTGCGGCCTTCGGCAAGAATACAACTATTCAACGGCCCTATCGAGACCCGCTTCATCAAATATGAAATGTATGAGGGAAGCAAGAAAGGGAAATATGACGACAGTCCGCGTAAAAAAACTTATGGAAATCGTACCGGTACAGGAAGAGATAATTTTAAAAACAGAAGAAAAAACCCCGAAAGGAAATTTGGGAAAAAATAGGTTGAATTTGATAACTATCCAGCTCTACGGGAATTGCAATCCGAATAAAAACTGATCTGTCGCTACTTCCGGATTACAAATTCGTTATTCCATTATTTCACAGAATTATGAATACTCCAGATTCAATCTGCACCTTATGCCCAAACCTTTCAGGTACCTGCCGCACAGGGCTTTCCTCGACCTGAAAGGTTTACCCCGCACCCTGTCTCACCTCATCAGCATAACCGTTCCCGATTTCACTCTCTGCCCGCTGGCCGGGCCTTCTTTGGCCAGCCGGTAAGTAACTTTCCAGACATAAATGCCGACAGGACATTGTTTGCCGTTGACTCCTCCGTCCCATCCCCTGTTTTGGTCTTCGGTTTCGAATAGCTGTTTTCCCCACCGGTCAAAAATCTGCAGCTTGTAATATGCCAGCGGGGCAGGGCTCACCATATTGAATTCGTCGTTCAACCCGTCGGCGTTGGGCGAGAAGGCATTGGGCGCATAGATGTCGTATTCTCCTGCAACGATGACTGTTACTTCGCGGCACTCACTTTCTCCACATGGGTTCACCCATCTTGCATAATAGGTTTTTGTTTCGTAGGGCCTTTCAATCTGAATGATGCTGTCCCTTCCAATCTCTTCCCCTGCACAACTTCCTGCAGTCCAGATCAGGGCATCCCCGGAACCGCCTTCAGCACTTAAGGTAATGGTTTCTTCACCTGAAATGCCCAGCGAATCAGGATCAGCCGAAACAACTGAGGGGGCCTGCGGCAAAGGATTAATCAATATCGCAGCATCGGTAAAAACCATGAAAGGAGAACCGTTCATTTCGTTTGTTACTGTGCTCTCTCCCAAAATCCAGGTGAGTTGCGATGTCCCGCTGTTAACTGCACTAAAATCAAGTTTAAACAGTGTTCCGTCTTCAAGGGTAACAGATGTGGAAGAACTCCATGTGATTTCAATACGGTTGCCGTTTGAAACGAATTGAATATCTGCCGAAAGTTCAGAAATGACGCCGGATAATCCCGTAAAACCCAGTTGCTGGTCATCAAATTGCAGCACAAGCTGAAAGCTGACTATCTTAAAAAATCCGGATACTTCACACGGGACAGAAAAAGAAGTCCCCTCGCAGGCTTCCGTATCCTGCAAACCGCTGATAAAATCAGGCGATGTAGTAACAAAAAGTTCGGCCTCTTCTGTAATTACCGGATCACATTTTCCTGATAATAAACAACGAAACAACCATCCGTTCATGTCTTCTGTTACAGGGTCAATGGCTAAAAGACCGGTATTGGTTCCTGAAAAAACGGCATCGTCGCTGAGGTCTGCCCACGTTATGCCATCGTCGGTGCTGTACTGCCATTGATAGCCGGTTACATTTTGAGCCGTCACTTCGAAAGTTGCCGGTTGTCCGGGAAGTACTTGCGTAGCGAAAGGTTCCGTGTCAATAAAAATTTGCTGAAGGACAACCACTACTACCGAATCTTTTGCAGTTGTATTGTATCCGTCGCTTACATAAACAAAATAGGTTGTGGTCGTTGACGGGCTGACGGTAATTATCATTTCCGGTCCTTCGTGGTTAAATCCCGGTGGGTCGGAAGTCCACGTGGCCGTATAATTCCCCGATCCTCCGGAAACCATCAACTGAATACCGGTGCTTTCTCCTTCACATATCGTATCAGGGGAAGCTGTCAGCCCGGTGATCATCAGGGGGCCTCCGGTAACGGTGATGGTTATGGAATCCGTTGCCGTACATAGGCTGCTTTCATCGGTTACTGTAAACCAATAGGTTGTGGTGGCTTCCAGCAGTATGGTTTCGGGATCGGTGATTGCAGGATCCTGTAATGAATCCGGCGGTTGCCAGTCAAACGTCAATGGGCCGGGTTGCCCTTCCATGCTGCCGTGGAGAAAAGTGCTTGTCCCATAAGGTATTGAGGTGGCATCAGCCGTTACCGAAGCCGTCGGGTTTTGATTTATTACAATGGTTTTTACGGTGGTATCCGAACTGCAGGTGTCTTCTACCCAGAGTGAAACATCCTTTGTTCCCGGTGTTACCCAATATATCCTGTAAGGTCCTTGTCCGCTGCCGCTGATAATGATTCCCCCGTCAAAATCCCAGTGATATTCTGCCGTGTCGGCTCCGTTCCCCGTGTAGGTAATTGTGGCTGTATCAACGGAGCAAAGCCCTGCGGGTAATTCAAAGGTGGATGTCGGCGGGTCGGTCACATAAACCATTACGGTATCATATTGAACAATAATTTCATTTAGCGAAATGTCGTCCAGCGCAAAGTCATTGAGGTTATCCACGGTATTCAGGTCAGTGATGGTGATGATGGCAACGGTATCATCTCCCGAATTCCATGTTTCAAGAAATTGACTCCATTGACAGGGTATAATGCCCGGTTGAAAAGGTGACCCAACTTGTATTCCGTTGATCTTAAATTGCAAATTTGCTACAATTAACGGTGAAAGACTTTCCGCCCATGTTGAAAGCAGATAATCCGTATCAGGATGAATACTGTCAATGGTCACACTCCAAACATAAGTGTCGGAAGTGGTTGCGCCGTTTGCACATAGCATCAGGCCACTTCCTGTCGTATGATCCTGATCACAAAAAAAGTTCGGATGGACTGAACCCGCATCGCTGACAACAGCATACGTTCCAGGGTTCCAGAGACTGTTGGGATTGTATATATATTCACTTGTAAACCCGGTATTGCCCAGTTCAAAATCACCGTTGGGCACCAGGTTCACTCCGGTATCTATGGATGAAACTATATACATTGTAGTCGTATCAGGATGAACGGTGGGGTTCGGAATGTCGGGATTACTCAACGTGGTATCAGTTGGGATAGACGTCCAGTGATAATTCGAGGCTCCCGTAGCATTCAATTGTACGGTGTCCCCTTTGCAGATGTACTGGTCTTCGCCGGCATCCAGCTGGGCTGACAATGAAAGACTCAGTAAACCTGATATGATCAAAAAGAAAAACCTCTTCATGGACATTGTCATATTGCTGACAAAGATAATTCATAAAAAGATTTGGAAAAACTATTTGTCCTGGCATGTTGGTGACCAAGCGGGTAGTTTTATTCCCGCTTGGTCGGGGAGTCTTACTTACTCTCAATATAAAAAGCAAATTTCTTATATACTTTCGATCTGCCAGGCAAGACTTTTTTCCGCCCGGGAACAAGGCTACCCAGCGGGTTCGGGGGATGCTGACCTGGCGGGCGGGCTTGCTCCCGCCAGGTCGAGAAGAAGGTTGTGATAAAAGAATTTACCGATTACAAATTTCGACAAGTTGGGAATGAAGCTACCTGCTTTTTTATGGAAGCGTTTTTCGACTTATTGGGTCAGGGGGCGTTTTCTCGATCCGCTGGGAACAAGGCTACCCAGCGGGTCAGAAGGATGCTGACCTGGCGGGTGGGCTTGCACCTGGCAGGTCGGAAATAAGGTTGCGCAGATAAAAAATACCAATCAGAGATTTTGACCATGCAGGAATAAAACTACTGGTCAGGGGCTTACTCGAGGTAATATTTCTCTGTCCCCGGCTTCATTTTATTTTCTTCATGAAATCGCACAAACTCCTCAAGCGAACCAAAAAAAGAAAGCACCTCCTCACGATCAATTCTTGTCAGTTTTTTAGAAAGAAAAGTTTGGTAGGTTGAATATCTCCACTCATATAGTTCTTTAACCAAACCGTGATGGATCGGATTACGGTGGATGTAATTTACAAGCAAAACGAAATAATCTTCGTCATCAACTTTGATCCTTTTAAACGGCTGAAGAAATAACCGTCCTTGCCTTTGGTATGTTTTATTGAATGATTTTGAATAACTCTGAAAAAAGTTTCCGAATATCCTTGTAATATAATCAGCATGTTTTTCATCATCTATTTTTCGTAATGTCGGGATTTCCTCTTCTTCCCTGATCTTGAGCATGAGGTGAAAATGGTTGGGTAACAGGCAGTAAGTATAAATTTTCGCTATCGGTACGATGAACCTTTCCAGCTTTTTCAGAAAATACCTGTAATCAATATCGGTTATAAAAAGCAATTCGCCCCCAACGGTTTTGTTGTAAATATGGTAGGTTTCACCACAGATGAGTTTTTCCTGGCGGTTTGTTAGTTTATGGTATTGCATATCAATGGATAGAATGGTTGCTATAAAATTACGGAAAAAGTTTGGTATTACATGGTTATGATCTGGAATTTTTCGGAAAGGGGTGGGTTTTCGACTCATTGGATCAGGGGTTGTTTTCTCGACCCGCTGGGAACAAGGCTACCCAGCGGGTCAGGGGGATGCTGACCTGGCGGGCGGGCTTGCTCCCGCCAGGTCGGAAATAAGGTTGGATAAATAAAAAGTACCGATTTGATATTTCGACCATGCGGGAATAAAGGCCAGGAGGTTGAATGCCTGCCCGGCTTAATTGACGGGGGCTTGCACCTGGCAGGTCGGAAAGAGCGATTGAACAATAGAATTTGAAGGATTTTTTCGCCACAGAATAAATTCTGTGTCTGCGGGTTCATGCTTTGCCTCCGGCAAGCACCCACCGTCTCGTTTCAAACGAGACGACCGAATTCCAAGACCACGACTTCAGTCGTGGGCATTTCATCATGCCCTTTTTACCTTGCGGGTTGTTTATATGACCGGGGAAAAGGCTGTCATTCCAAAGGAAACGAAGCGTAGCGAAGTGGTGAAGAATCCCCCCGGCACATAAGCGCTGTTCAGGGTTTTCGACCATGCGGGAATAAAACTACCCGGGTGGGAGACTTTCGACCCGGCGGGTGTAAACCCACCAGCCGGGTCAAAATCTCCGGTTATGATTTCATTTCTTCGGCAAAATAATGATAGAACCAGGTAATGGCTTCAATTCCGTTGTAAAAGTTTTTCAGCGGGTAATTCTCATTGGGCGAATGAATGGCATCCGACTCCAGCCCGAAGCCCAGCAACAATGATTTGATCCCCAGTTTTTCCTCAAAGGTGGAAATGATCGGGATGCTGCCTCCGCTGCGCATGGGGATGGCCTGTTTGCCAAACACTTCTGCCAGCGCTTTTTCCCCCGCTTTATAGGCAGGCAGGTCAATGGGACAAACATAAGCCTGGCCACCGTGTAAAGGAGTGACTTTTACTTTTACTGCTTTCGGAGCAATGGAAGTAAAATAGTCTTCAAACATTTCCGAGATTTTATGATGATCCTGATCGGGTACAAGGCGTGAAGAAATCTTGGCGTAAGCTTTTGAAGGTAATACGGTTTTTGCCCCCTCACCTGTATATCCGCCCCAGATACCGCACACATCAAATGACGGCCTGATGCCTGTACGCTCAATGGTCGTATAACCGGTTTCTCCCCATAATTCTTCCACATCAATGGCTTTTTTGTATTCTTCTTCATCGAAAGGCGCCATGTTCAGCAGCTTCCTTTCTTTTTCCGATGCTTCCAATACATCATCATAAAAGCCCGGTATAGTTATCCTGTTGTTTTCATCTGTCATTTGGGCAATCATCTTTGACAGGATGTTTATCGGGTTGGCCACCGCACCGCCAAACAATCCGGAATGCAGGTCACGGTTGGGTCCTGTCACTTCCACTTCCCAGTAAGCCAGCCCGCGTAAGCCGGTGGTGATGGTTGGAATATCATCAGCGATCATGCCTGTGTCAGAAACCAGGATAATATCTGCCTTGAGCATATCTTTATAATCGTCACAGAATTTTCCCAGGTTGACCGATCCGATTTCCTCTTCACCTTCGATCATGAATTTTACATTCACAGGCAATGTATTGTTATTTACCAGTGTTTCAAAAGCTTTCACGTGCATAAATCCCTGTCCTTTATCGTCGTCGGCGCCACGGGCATAAATTTTCCCGTCACGGATTTCAGGCTCAAAGGGAGGAGATTCCCACAATTCAATCGGGTCAACCGGCATAACGTCATAGTGGGCATAAACCAGCACAGTGGGCCTGGAGGCATCAATGATCTTTTCCGCATAAACCACCGGGTTTCCCCCGGTAGGTATCACTTCGGCTTTGTCGCATCCTGCTGCAAGGAGATTTTCCCTGTATTTTTCGGCGGTTCTCACCATGTCGTCTTTATGCTCTGTCAGTGAGCTGATGGATGGGATTCTGATCAGTTCAAATAACTCATCCAGAAATCGTTGTTTGTTGTCTTCGATGTATTGTTTAACTTTTTCCATTTTAATATTTTTTTTGAGCGCGTAAAGGTAAAAAGTTAAAGTTTAAAATCTGGTGTTTAATGTCTAAAGTTTTGGCAATCTCTTAAAACAAAAAAAGCCCTGCTTTTGCGAGCAGGGCTTTTTTTTATATTAAAGAATAAATTGCTTATTCGACAATAATTTTTTGAGTTGAAACACCGTGTTCTGTTTCAACCTGCAGGAAATAAACACCTGTTCCGAAATTGCTGATGTTTATTCTTGCTTCGTTGCCGTTCATTTGCGAATCATAGACCATTTGACCTACGCTGTTCAGAATACGGATACGTTGCATGGTTCCGTTTGTGGTTACACGCAGGTTGTCTTTAGCCGGATTGGGGTAAGCAATCACATAATCCTTAACCTCATTTCCGTTTTCATCAATGCCCACGATGACATTTGCCGAAACATCTACCGTTACTGCCGGACTTTCAGGATCATTGTTTCTTACAATGAGCTGTGCCGTATAAGAAGCAGGTGCATCAAGATTTGTTGCGTCAACGGTTACGGTTACGTCAACATACTCATTCTCTGTCAGGGTACCGGTAACCGGATCTGTTGACATCCATGTAACGATGGGATCCCCTTGCAGGTGGGCACGGATATTCCAGTTGTAATCCAGATCGGGATTGTCTGACAGGTGTCCCCAGCCCGGTCCGAAGGCAATCCAGTCGCCGTTGGGATCGGCAGGGCCTCCGTCGCATCCGGGTACAAAAGTGCCCATCGCGCCCTGCAGCCAGTATCCGACCCAGAGGTCCGAACCGTCAACATACAGAGGAGTATCCAGCGTAACTGTGTTCCATGATGTTCCAAGACCTGTAAAATCCTGTTCCAGCAAAAGATCGCCCGGCTGTCCGGTTATGAAGGAACCCATCCCGTAAACCTGGATTTTGCTGGCCAGCGGCGGGTCATTCAGATAAAGTTCAACCTGGTACAGCTCCATGCCGATGTATGGCGCCAGCATATCAGACGGGAACATGGCTGCTACCCGCCATTCATAATCACTGCTGTTGTTACCGATTGCTGTAAAGTTATCCCCGTCGTAATTGAGAATGACTTCACGGTCTGACGGGTTGTTCGTGGAAGGCATCACCTGCGGCGCTACCGAAATGTTGCTGTTCAGTTCCTTGGGCACCATTGGCCTGATCCCTGCAGGCGTTTTATTCAACGCTTTGGTCCCCTGGGGATAAACCGGTACAATTTGAAAGTTAAGGTCTTCCTGTCCCGTATTGCCTATGGTAAAAATATCGGACATGGTTTCCCAGTTTTCAAGCAGAAAAACAAGGTTTGTGGGATCAACACTAATGATCGGTGATGTGACACCTGCTGATATTTCTATAAATTCTACATCATCAAAATAATAATGGGGTGATTCACCCTGTGGCGCTCCTGCATAGAAGTCAACACCACCCAGTTGGTTTTCGCCGGCAGTGTCATTGGCCTGATAATGGAAAGGCCATTGATAAATAAGATTATCGTCAATGTAGAACCATGCCGAATCGTTATCCAGGTCAACCACTGTAGAAAGTTGCAACCAGGTATCCTGTGCGTAAGTAAAGTCGGCAGCATTCTGAACTCCGGCATGCATAAAACCGCTACCGGTAGCGCCAAAATAAACCTCGAAAGCCCACTGGATTCCCGGTTCTTCATAATGCTGGATATTGAAATATCCACCATTTCCGCTGACGATGTAATATT